>NZ_JBWPJP010000011.1:0-66946 GCF_056583855.1 Prevotella sp. C0209C1
TATATTCTCTAATATATATATATTATCTTCATAGAAATTAATAAAAAAAGTATTGAATAATTATTTATAGTAAATTAAGAGCTTTTTATTTAATAAAAAGGGCTGAATTTATCCATATATAAAATGGTATTCAGCCCTTTTCTTTTTAGTTATTTATTGCATTATCTATTTGTAAGAATCTATATTTGTTTACATTATCAAATTATGAAAAGCTTTCGTATATAGATGTTTTTTTTTATAATCTTACAAAGTCTTTATTCGATTAAATATTATTCTTTTATATCTTAAAGCTCTATATATATATATAAATAATTATATTCTATACCCGACACCTAAATTTAAATAAATAGGGTATAGGTTAAAACTAATTGTTTTAAAATCTTTTTTAAATATATTAGAGAAAGTCCATGTAAAGTCTGCATTAACCCAGATGCGTTTAGCTGCTTTCCACGATCCACCTAACTGTGCTCCACAGTGGAATTTGCTAAGGTTATTGCTAAAGTTATAATCAGCTTTACTATCATTTTCAAATTCTATTTTAACTCCTATTGGTGTGCTTTCACGTAAATAGCCATCTGAGACGTAACCATCAAATTTACCATATAATCTAATAGACCCAAATATTCCTGCACGTATCTTCCAACTATCTGATATACTATAATTTGCCAATACTGGTATAGTAAGCATAGTCTCGTTATAATTTGTTTTTACGAATCCTGTATAATAACCGCTTATACTTCCTTTCCCCTGAACAATGTCAGTATGATAATTCTTCACAGTTGCTCCAGTTCTCATACCTTTTTTCTCAAGCTTTATACCGATGGAACCTCCCCATTTCTTAGATGTTCCAAACCATCGTGTAATAGTCCCTTCTATAGAGGCATTAAGCTGTGGGCTATAGTCTTCTATTTTTCTAATCTCTTGAGGCATAGGTAAAGGAGCTGCTCCACCTATATTAACACCTAATTTTAAATCTATTTCTAAATTATTGTTTGTAACAGTTTGGGCTTTTAAAGAAATTGCATTAATTGTTGCAATTAATATAATTATAAACGATCTATATAGCATAATACTATTTTTGTTAATTTATTATTTACTCTGAAAACAATTGTAATTCATCTACATATAAAGTGCTGCCTACTGCACCTTGGAAAGTAGCACCATCACGACTCGATGACATTATAATAGCCAGACTATACTTACCGTGAGCTAACTTGTCTTTGTCTACTACCTTTCCTTCTTCAGCCTTAAATGGAATAGTAAATTTCACCCATTCACTGCTTTCTTTTCTCTTTTTTAATTCTGCTTTCAGAATAATATTACTGCTTGTCAAAGAATTGGTACCGTCTAAATAAGGAGTTTTTTCTGTTCTTTCAAAGAAGACAGCATATATAGCAAAATCATCTTTCTTATTTGGTACAGATTTGTTTTTTTTATCTGTATAAACATCGCCAGCTTTATATTTATAATACCCTACAAGCAT
The DNA here is from genome assembly GCF_056583855.1 of Prevotella sp. C0209C1. Taxonomy (NCBI): domain Bacteria; kingdom Pseudomonadati; phylum Bacteroidota; class Bacteroidia; order Bacteroidales; family Prevotellaceae; genus Prevotella; species Prevotella sp. C0209C1. The sequence continues at coordinate 1,484 of NZ_JBWPJP010000011.1, forward strand.
TTTTGGCATTTTGTAAAAGATTTCTCCAAAGTGAGTAGCAAGAGCACCCTTAAGCATCTGATTTTCATCAAAAGTACCCATAAATAAGTTTCCTGCGGCAATAGGCATACCAAAACCTGCACCAAAAGGACCTGTACTTATTGTCTGTAGCTTCACACATTTACCTTTAAAGCCGTTAGGATCTTGTACTGTAGGGTAGTGATTAGGATCTTTATCGTTATTCAGCAATAAAGCTAACTTTGCTCCAGCATTGCCACTTCCCCATGTCATACGTTGCCCTGCATCATTCTGCTCATATAGTATATGAAAAAGATTTACCTCATTTCCTGAAGTGTTTTTTGCTTTTTCCCAATCTAAGTTTTCAAAATGATAATTTGTAGCAATATCGTTAGTTATAAATGCTACTTTATACTCTTTTTTCCACTGTTTATCTTGTGAAGTAACAGTATAGCATTGATCCGTAGAAAAATCGCGAACGGTACCACTAACAGGTTCTATCGTTGCCCCATGGGTAAGTGTAAAGGTAGGTGCTATGCTTTTAACATCATTCCAACCATTAATATAAATCTGCACTTTATCATTTGTTATTATTGGCTGACGTAATATATCTACATTTTTCACCTGCACTGAGATAATATCCGCTTCGGCATTTAAAGCCTCATCACTAATACATGAATCTAATAAAGAAACTCCTAAAAACAAAGTTATAGATACCTTTATGGTATTCTTGCTCATCATCTTTTTTATCATTTTAGAAAATATAAATTCATTGCAAAAATACTAAAAAAGAATTAAATATAATGCTTTTTATCAATATTTTTACAATATATAGTATGTTGCTTAATATGAAAGAATGAAAAAGTTAGGGTTAAGCTACTTTTAGAATAATATTTAAATAAGTATCATTATCATGGCATAGAGTAAAGGATATTATTATTATAACAATGTTTGTACTTGTAATAATATTATGTTAGTTTTGATAAACGATTAAATTAAAGTACCTTTGCAAATAGTTTTAATGATAAAAATCAGATATATTGTACAATATATAAAGAGATATATTAGCTTACTATCATGGGTTATTTAACAACAGATAAAAAAAAGATAACAGTAAAAACCATCCTTGCAATGAAGGGTTCTGGTGAGAAAATATCGCAGCTTACAGCCTACGATTATACGACAGCTTGCATATTAGATGAGGCTGGAGTAGATAGTCTTTTAGTAGGTGATTCTGCATCTAATGTGATGTCTGGTAATATGTTTACTTTACCTATCACCATAGAGGAAATTATTTACCATGCTCGTGCAGTAGCTAAGGGTAGTAAGCATAGTTTAGTAGTATGTGATATGCCATTTGGTAGCTATCAGATTAGCAAGGAGGAAGGTGTACGAAATGCTATTCGTATAATGAAAGAAACTGGTGTAGATGCTTTAAAGCTGGAAGGTGGTGTTGAGATTATAGATACTGTGAAAGGTATTATAGCCGCAGGTATTCCTGTAGAAGGGCATTTAGGGTTAACTCCTCAGAGCGTAAATAAATTTGGCGGATATGCTTTAAGAGCAAAAGAAGAGGCTGAAGCAGAAAAGTTAATATTAGATGCTAAATGTCTTGATGACGCAGGTGTTTTTGCTATAACTTTAGAAAAGGTGCCAGCTGTTTTAGCAGCAAGGGTTACCAAAGAGGTTAAAGCAGCTACAATAGGTATAGGAGCAGGCAATGCAACAGATGGTCAGGTGCTTGTTTATGCAGATGCTTTGGGTATGTCGGATAAGTTTAAACCTAAATTTTTGCGTCATTTTGCTAATATGAAACAGTGTATGATAGATGGCGTACATGAATATATTAAATGTGTAAAAGACTCTTCTTTTCCTTCAGAGGCAGAGTCTTATTGAAAGAAATGTGCATTGTAGCTTTATTTTTATAGCTATGTTATTATAATTAATAAAAAACAAGATAGTTAGAATAATGGATACTCAAAATACTCTTATGCATATTAGGTTATGGAATAGGCATTTTTGGAGATTAGCTTTGTCTAATTTTTTTTTAGCGATATCTGCTTATATGCTTATACCATCATTGGCTCGATATTTTTCCAGTAAAGGTTATAACAATAATAGCATCGGGTGGGTAATGTTATGTTTTGCTTTAGGAGTTTTTGTGTTAGGTGGCTTTTCTGGTTACCTGATTCAGCGTTTTCGTCGTAATGTTGTATGTATTGTATCTATTTTATTAATGACAGTATGTACAGGAGCTCTTTATTACTTTGAAATACTAAAGAAAGATGCAATAAGCTATAATACATTGTTATTATTACGTTTAGTGCAAGGAGCTTTTTATGGATTGGCTCAAATGGTGTTATTGGGTACATTAGTGATAGATACGGTAGAGGCTTCTCATCGAACAGAGGCAAATTATAGCGTAACGTGGTTTGGTCGTTTAGCTTTGTCTGTTGGTCCTTTAGTTGCATTAATGTTATATAGGCAATTAGATTCTGGTAGTGCTTTCTTAGGCTCTTGTATTAGTGGGTTAATAGCGATGTTGTTGGTTTTATCTGTAAAATTTCCTTTTCGTGCTCCAGAAGAAACTATCCATATATTTTCTTTAGATAGGTTTTTGTTAATACAAGGTGGCTGGCTGTCGGTTACTTTAGTTTGCAGTGCCATGTTAGTAGGTATGGTGTTGTCTGTCTCGCAAACGCCTTTATTTTTTATCTTATTAATGATAGGTTTTTTGTTGGCAGTGTTAGCAGAACGCTTTGCTTTTGCAAATGCAGATCTCAGAAGCGAAGGCGTTACAGGATTATTATTAATAGGTATGGCTATGTTGCTAATGCTTACTCGTACACAGCATGTGGTAGATCTCATTGCTCCAGCTTTTATAGGTTTAGGTATTGGGCTGATAGGAAGCAGATTTTTATTGTTTTTTATTAAGCTTTCTAAGCATTGTCAGCGTGGAACAAGTCAAACAACTTATCTTTTATCTTGGGAGCTTGGTTTAGGGTTAGGCTTGTTCTTTGGTTATAATTTGTTAGATATGCAAAAAGAAATGATATTAGAAATAGGCATAGGCATAACAATTATAATATTATTGTTATATAGGTTTTATGTACATTCTTGGTATGTTCATCATAAAAATAGATAAGAAAAGTCTTTAGGTAAATATATTTACCTAAAGGCTACAATTATAAATAAAATTTCCTTTAAATATTTGTTCTACATTCTTAGGCTTTTTATCAAATATACCAAATATAGTACTTCCACTTCCAGACATTTGTGCATAAAGCGCCCCTTCTTCATAGAGCCTCTTTTTAATATCTTTTAGTTCTGTATATTTGGTAAAGAGAGGTTCTTCAAAGTCGTTTTTCAATTCTTCTTTCCAAGTACTTATAGGTTGTGAAATAATGTCTTTGCAACATTTTTTTGGTTGTTGCGGTTTTATGTTTGAATATGCTTCAGCTGTAGATATAGCAATGTCGGGTTTTATGAGTGTAAGGTAACATCCTTTCAAAGCGTTAATTTCTGTTTTTATAGGGGTTAATTCGTTTCCTATTCCTGTAGCAAAGGCAGCTTTAGCATTTATAAAGAAAGCGCAATCAGCACCTAATTTAGCAGCTAATTGCTGCATTTCGTCATTGCTTATTTTTAGCTGAAAGTGTTCGTTTAGCATTTTTATCATATAGGCAGCATCTGCCGAGCCTCCGCCTAATCCTGCTTGTGAGGGTATTTGTTTATAAAGATGAGCATGTATACGTGGCAAGTAGAAGTGTTTTGCCAACAGATTATAGGCTTTAACTACAAGGTTATTTTTATCTTCACAATTATTTAGATATGTCCCTGTTACCTTAATATCACAATTTAGCATAGAAGGGAAATCTTCGTGCATTTTATTTATTTCTATAACATCGTGTAAGGGAACTGGATAAAATATAGTTTCAATGTTATGGTATCCATCTTTTCGCTTGTTTACAATGTTTAAGCCGAGATTTATTTTACAACAAGGATATGCTATCATTACTTTTTTGTGATTTTTTAAATAGGTTGTTTTATATTAAATCATTTTTTTTATTTCCCAAAAGGAATAATCTGTTTCGTGCAAAGGTAAGAAAACTTATATGAGGAATATGAGTTTTTTCATAGTTTTTTTGTAATTTTGTTGCTTATATGGCAGATAAGAAAATAACCAAAAATATAAAAAAGCATCAGGCTGCACCTATAGATAACTCTTATGGGCATTTGCAACCACAAGCAATAGAGATAGAGCGTGTTGTGATAGGAGCACTGTTAATAGACAAAGATGCTTTTACTGTAGTATCAGAAATAATTCGTCCAGAAACCTTTTATGACCCTCGTCATCAGAAGATGTATGCAGCTATACAGCAGTTAAATTATGATGAGCGTCCTGTTGATATTGTTACCGTACAAGAAGAGTTGCGCCGTCTTGGTACATTAGACGAAGTTGGGGGTATAGATTACCTGGTAGATATTAGTTCTAAGGTGGCTTCTTCTGCTCATATAGAGTATCATGCACGTATTTTAGCTCAGAAGTTTTTAGCTCGTCAGTTGATAAAATTTGCATCAATGATAGAAACAGATGCTTTCGACGAAACTGTAGATGTTGATAATCTGATGCAAAAGGCGGAAAGAGAGCTTTTTGAGCTTTCACAGAAAAACATGGCACAAGATTTCGTACAGATAGATCCAGTTATAGAGGAGGCGCATAAGATATTGATGCGTGCTTCTGAAAATAAGGGGGGGCTTACTGGTGTGCCTACAGGATATACTAAATTAGATGAAATAACGTCAGGGTGGCAGCAGTCTGATCTTATTATTATAGCGGGTCGTCCTGCCATGGGTAAGACTTCTTTTGCTTTAAGTATAGCTAAGAATATAGCAGTGGATCATAGGCTTCCTGTAGCCTTTTTCTCGTTAGAGATGAATAAGGTTCAGTTAGTAGATCGTTTAATGTCAAATGTTTGTTCCATTCCCGGTAGTAAAATATTAAGTGGGCAGTTAGATGATTCAGAGTGGAAACGTTTTGATGATAAGATACGTTACTTACAAGGAGCCCCTATCTATATGGACGATACCCCAGGATTATCTATCTTTGAATTGAGAACAAAAGCACGTCGTTTAGTGCGAGAGCACGACATAAAAGTAATCATGATAGATTATTTACAGCTTATGAATGCTAATGGCGCACGTTTTGGTAGTAGGCAAGAAGAGGTTTCTACCATCAGTCGTTCTTTAAAAGGTTTAGCAAAGGAGCTAAATATCCCTATTTTAGCATTGTCTCAGTTAAATCGTTCTACAGAACAGCGTGAAGGATTAGAGGGTAAACGCCCACAGTTATCTGACTTACGTGAGTCTGGTGCTATTGAGCAAGATGCCGATATGGTGTTATTTGTACATCGTCCTGAATATTATCATATATATGCGGACGAGAAAGGACAAGACCTTCATGGCATGGCTCAAATTATTATTGCTAAGCATCGTAAAGGTGCAACAGGAGATGTTTTATTAAGTTTCCGTGGAGAATTTACTCGCTTTGCTAATCCTGAAGATAATGATTATTCTTTGCCTTTACCAACAGATGCTTTAGAAGGAGAAATTATAAGTAGCAGAATGAACAATGACCCTTCTAATGCTTTTACCCCTATTGATGGTGAGGTACCTTATTAAGACTTAGTAAAAAATGGCTATCTGTTTTATAATAAATTACTTTTATAGAAAGTAAAAGCCGTCTTTTGTTGAGGGAAAGATTATCTTTCTAAAAGAAAAATAAATTATTTTTATTGCATTTTTAATCTATTTTTTACATAAAAATAGATTAAAAATGTCTCATAGAGATTTCTTTTTTATTGTAAAATACGCTTATTTTTAGAATAAATACAGAACGTTTTTACTAAAAATCTAATGTTATTTTACTGCAATGATATGTTTATTTTGGTAATTATATCATTTTTATTATATTTATAAAAATCACTTTTTAAGAAAAATCTTTGTTTAAATAGTTTTTTTTCTTAACTTTACAACGTAACATTAATTATAACTGTTTTATGATGGATTATTTTGTACAAAACATTTGGCTGATATGGTCGCTTGTTTGCTTACTTTGCCTAATTTTAGAGCTTACTTCAGGCGACTTCTTTTTAATGTGTTTTGCTATAGCCGGTTTACTTACAGCTATATTATCTTGTTTCATAGATAGTATTGTTTTTCAGATAATTATCTTTGCGGTATGTTCTGTTTTGAGCATTATCTTTGTGCGCCCTATTATATTAAAATATTTTCATCATAATGAGAAGGTACGGCTAAGTAATGCTGATGCGCTTATTGGTCGTAAGGGGCTTATTACAGAGCCTATAAAAGCAGGAGGAGGTTTTGGTAGAGTACAGATAGATGGCGACTATTGGAAGGCATATAGCATAAGTCCTACAACAATAGAGGTAGGAGAGCAGGTGAAAATAGTAGCTCGCGATTCTATTATTGTTACTGTTGAGCGTTGTTGATAATATTCAGAAAGAAAAAATTATTCATTAAAACTTTATTTAATATGGACATTACAATTTATATCCTTATTGCTATAATATTATTAGCAATAATCATAGTAAAGAAATCGTTAGTTATTATCTCGCAAAGCGAAACAAAGATAATAGAACGTTTAGGTAAATATCATGCAACTCTGCAGCCTGGTATAAATGTTATTATTCCGTTTATGGATCATGCTAAGGAAATCATTGCGCTACGTTCTGGTAGATATGCATATACTAATTCTATAGACTTAAGAGAGCAAGTTTACGATTTTGCTCGTCAAAATGTAATAACAAAGGATAATATCCAGATGCAGATAAATGCTTTGCTTTATTTTCAGATAGTAGATCCTTTTAAGGCTGTATACGAAATTAACAATCTTCCTAACGCTATAGAGAAACTTACACAAACTACTTTGCGTAATATAATAGGTGAGATGGAACTTGATCAAACTCTTACCTCGCGTGATACTATTAACACTAAGCTACGTTCAGTTTTAGATGATGCTACAAATAAGTGGGGAATAAAGGTTAATCGTGTAGAGTTACAAGACATTACTCCCCCAGAAAGTGTTCTTCAGGCAATGGAGAAACAGATGCAAGCAGAGCGTAATAAGCGTGCTACAATACTTACGAGTGAAGGAGAAAAGCAAGCAGCTATTTTGCAATCAGAAGGAGAAAAAACTTCTATGATAAATCGTGCAGAAGCTAATAAACAGCAACAGATACTAATAGCAGATGGACAAGCTGAGGCTCGCATTCGTAAAGCAGAAGCAGAAGCTATAGCCATACAAAAAATAACAGATGCAGTAGGGCAGAGTACTAATCCTGCTAATTATCTTATAGCACAAAAATATATCCAGATGCTTAGCGATTTAGCTAAGAATAACAATCAGAAGACTGTTTATCTGCCATTTGAAGCATCTAATTTGATGGGGTCTATAGGCGGAATTAAGGATATGTTTAAAGAAAAATAAAAGGTATATAATATATAAATGAATAGAAAATCTTTAAAGATATGTATTTTTTGTGGTGCACGCCCCAATTTTATGAAGGTAGCACCTATTATAAAAGCAATAAGTAAGCAAGAGTGTATAACATACACTCTTGTCTATGCTGGAGGAAAAGATGATCCTACAATAGAGGATAAGCTTTTTGAGGATTTGCAGATAATGCCCCCAACAGAGTATCTTGGTGCAGATAGTGCAAATCTTAATGAGCTAACAGGTCAGGTAATGTCTATGTTTGAATTGTATCTTCAGACACATCCGACCGATGTTGTTATAGTAGTAGATGATCTTGCTTCTACTATGGCTGCAGCTATAGTAACAAAAAAGCAAGCTCTTACCTTAGTACATATTGCAGCAGGTACTCGTTCTTTTGACATTACAATGCCTAAAGAAATTAATCGTTTAGTAATAGATGGATTATCAGATATTCTTTTTACGGCAGGTGTTAGCAATAATAGTATAGCAAATAAAGAGGGGGCAGAGCTATCAAAGGTATATATGGTAGGTAATATTTTGATAGACAATATTCGTAATAATAGAAAATTAATGACAAATATAAATTTGTCCTCAATAAAAGAGCTTGCAAATATAGATATTAAGCAAGGTAAGTATTTGTTATTTACTATAAACCGTAAAAAGCTCCTTAATGAAGAAGCAGAACTCTATAGGCTACTTAAATCTTTAATAGAAAGTTCTCAAAGTGTGCCTATTATAGCACCCTTACGCCCTTCAGCTACAGCCATAGTAAAGGAAATAGCTTTAAAAAATAATATCGATATAAGTAATTTTCATATCATACCTCCTTTAGGATTTTTAGAATTTAGTTATATAAGTGCGCATGCTATGGGTGTAGTAACCGATTCTGGCAATGTAGCAGAAGAAGCAACATTTAATGGTGTTCCTTGTATAACTTTAAATAGCTATACCGAACATATAGAAACTGTTACAGTAGGTTCTAATGTGTTGGTAGGTGAAAATCCTGATACTCTTTCTATAATGGTAAAGAAAATAGTAAATGGAAAATGGAAAAAGTCAGGCATACCAGACCGTTGGGACGGTAGGTCAGCTGAGCGCATTGTACAAATACTTTTAGAGTTGTGATAACTCTAAAAGTATTTGCGCATTATAAGATATATTTTAGGATAACACATTATGCATCATAGCGTTGATAATTATACTTATTTGACAAAAGGACCACTACATAAAGTAATTATAACCATGGCATTACCCACTATGGTATCTATGCTTGTAACAGGATTTTATAATATTGTAGATACTTATTTTGTGGGACAATTAAGTACACAAGATACTGCTGCCGTAGGAATAGTTTTTTCTTTAATGTTCCTTATTCAGGCTGTAGGTTTTTTCTTTGGACACGGATCGGGTAATTATATTTCACGCGAATTAGGAGCACAACATCAAGAAAAAGCATGTGTAATGGCATCTACCGGCTTTTTCTATTCTTTTTGTTTCGGCATACTTATAACCTTATTTGGAGAATTGCTGCGTATTCCTTTAGCTCATTTTTTAGGTAGTACACCTACTACTCTGCCTTATATCTTAAATTTTATGACCATAATACTTATTGGTGCTCCTTTTGTAACATCTTCACTTACATTAAATAATCAGATGCGTTTACAGGGAAATGCTACATATGCTATGTATGGCATTATAACAGGTGTCGTTGTTACTATAGTATTAGATCCTTTTTTTATATTTACTTTAGGAATGGGGATTAGAGGTGCAGCAATAGCTACTGTTATAGGTCAGATAACATCATGGGGGATTCTTCTTTTTATGACACATAGTGGTGAGAATATAGGCATTCAGCTTAATAATATAAAAATATCATATAAAGCTATGAAAGAAATATTTCTTGGTGGTAGTCCTTCTCTTATGCGTCAAGGATTAGCAAGCATAGCTACCATGATGCTTAATGTTGCTGCCAGTCATTATGGCGACTCTGCTATTGCAGCAATAAGCATTGTAACACGTATCTGTATGCTTATCTTTGCAGCTGTGATAGGTTGGGGACAAGGATTCCAACCTGTTTGTGGATTTTGTTATGGTGCAAAACTTTATCGCAGACTTACAGATGCCTTCAAATTTACTGTAGTTATAGGTACTTCTTTTCTGATTATTTTCTCTGTTATAGGATTGTTCTTTAGTAGTTCGTTAATAGGAATATTTAGAGATGATCCTAAAGTGATTAAAATAGGTGTAGTTGCTTTACGTTGTCAGATGATAGTTCTTCCTTTAAACGCATTTATATTAGTTAGCAATATGATGGCACAAACTTGTCGCAAACCATGGCGTGCCAACACACTTGCAGCAGCAAGGCAAGGATTATTTTTTATTCCATTAATAATAATATTACCACAAATATGTGGGTTAAGTGGAGTAGAAATGTGCCAAAGCGTAAGTGATTTTTTAGCATTTATACTTACTATACCTATTATAATATATACTTTTAGAGAGCTTAGATATGAAGATATAGCTTTAACAAAGCGGCAGTGATATCTTATATAAAAGTATATAAAAGATAATGTAAATATAATAAAAAATATAAATAAAGAATTATGATTAAAAAGATTTTTAAAGTAAAAGGCATGAAATGCCAGCATTGTAAGACAAATATAGAAACGGCTGTAAAAAAAATAGAAGATGTAAGTAATGCAGAGGTAGATCTTGAAAAAGGCAGTTTAACAATAGAATATGATGAGAGTGTAATAGTTTCTAATAAACAGATAAAAGAAGCTGTAGAGGGGGTAGGTAGGTTTGAAATAATCTTATAAAAGTATTTAAAAGAAAGCATCAATATGAAACAGACTTTACCTATAGTGGGAATGGCATGTTCGGCTTGCTCTGCAAATATAGAGCGGACACTTTCTTCATTAAAAGGAGTATCTTCGGCAAAAGTATCTTTGATTGGACGTTCGGTTCTAATTGACTTTAATCCTGATATTATTTCTTTAGAAACAATGAAAAAAGAAATAAATAATCTGGGATATGATCTTATCATAGATAAAGATACTTCTACTGAAAAAACAGAAAAAATATATTATACCCGTCTTAAACGTAAAACAGTTCTTTCATGGATATTTTCTATATTTATAATGGCAATATGCATGGGGTGGATATCTATAGGAAATAGACTGATGAATAATCAGCTTGCTATGATAATAGCTTTACTAAATATTTACTATTGTGGTAGACAGTTTTATATCACAGCTTGGCGACAAATAAAGCATCGTTCTGCTTGTATGGATACCCTTGTTACAATATCTACTTCTGTAGCTTTTATTTTTAGTACGTTTAACGTGTTTTGGGGCAATGAAGTCTGGGGGAAAAATAATATAGAATGGCATACATACTTCGACTCTTCTGTAATGATAATTACATTTGTTCTTACAGGCAGATTAATAGAAGAATGGGCAAAAGATAACACAGCATCATCTATTCGAGAGTTAATGAAGATGTCTCCTAAAAAAGCACATGTAGTTAATGGTAATAAAATAGCAGAAGTGCCAATATCTGCTATTGAGGTTGGAGATATAATAGAGGTTTGTCCAGGAGAAAAAGTTCCTGTAGATGGAGAGGTTATATGGGCAGAAAGTTTTATGAATCCTACAGCTTCTTACATTGACGAGAGCATGATAACAGGAGAGCCTACACCTGTAGAAAAGGAAAAAGGAGCAAAGGTTCTTGCAGGCACTATACCCACACAAGGTAAGTTTCGTATGCGAGCACAGCAGATAGGAGAATATACTGCGTTGGCACAGATTATTAATATGGTGCTACAAGCACAAGCATCTAAAGCACCCATAGAACGTCTTGTAGACAAAGTAGCATCTGTTTTTGTTCCAGCAATAGTAAGCATATCATTTATAACATTTTTATTATGGTGGTTTATAGGTGGTAATGCAGTATTGCCACAAGCTATTTTATCTGCAGTATCAGTGCTTATAATAGCTTGTCCTTGCGCAATGGGTTTAGCAACTCCTACTGCTTTAATGGTAGGAATGGGTAAAGCTGCTGAACATAAAATACTTATTAAAGATGCTACTGCTATGGAACAGCTATGTAAGGTTAATGCCCTTGTAATAGATAAAACAGGTACACTTACTATACCAAACCTAAATATAGATTTTACTAAATCGGATAATCTTTCTATTAAAGAGCGTGAAAGTTTAAAGCCAAATGCTCTTAAGGCTATAAAGCTACTGCAAGAGCGTAACATAAAGGTATATATGATAAGTGGAGATACTGCAGAAGCTACACAGTATTGGGCTGATAGGGTAGGAATAAAAAATTACTTTAGTAGAGTGCTGCCACAAGACAAAGGCAACTTGGTAAGCAAATTACAAGCAGAAGGTAATATAGTAGCAATGGTAGGCGATGGTATTAATGACACTCAAGCATTGGCTCTTTCTGATGTAGGTATAGCTATAAGTAGAGGCACTGATGTTGCTATGGATATAGCTCAGGTAACATTAATGGGAGACGACTTGCTATCTATCCCTGAAGCTATTCTTTTAAGCAAAAAAACGGTAAGAATGATTCGGCAAAATCTCTTTTGGGCTTTTCTTTATAATATTATTTGTATTCCTCTTGCAGCAGGGGTTATGTATGCTTTAAATATAAAAATGCAGATTAACCCTTCTTTAGCAAGTCTAATGATGGCATTATCCAGTGTAAGTGTAATACTTAATAGTTTACGTTTACGACTAATAAAATAACTTACTAAATAAATTTAGTTTTTAAGATCGTTTTAGCCATTAGAAAGATAAGTTGAACCCGAAGCGAATACCATTTTTGTTAATGCCATTCCTTCCTGTATAGGTTAGGCGACGAACATAATTTATTTGCAAACACTTAAATATATTATAAACTCCTACAACTAATTCCATGTAAGGGGTATTAGTCATGGTATATGTCTCTTCAGGAAATTTATAGAGGATAGGATCATTAATATTATTAGATGAGAGCGGATTATTTTTATGTGTAAGATCTCCCCACATACTTTTAAAAGCTATATATTCTCGCCACTTTAGTTTTTTAATAAGTGGAATGCGGTTGAATATTTTTCCTTGAATGCGCCATGCAATAGAAATCATAGCATAACGGTCATTTAAGAATTCCATGTTATTCATCATAGAGAAAGTTTGTGCATTCTCGAAATATGATGTATTTATAGGCGGCATAATTAATAGAGGGAAAGGTACTTTGTTCCATTGAGCACCAGCTATAAGTTTCGAGTCTATATTTCCCCAACTACCCAGCCATATACGCTTGTAAGCGGTTATTTCTGTTAAGTTAGAAGAAAAGTTACTACCTAAAAAACCTTTACATCCCAAAGTATGTTTTAATGTGATTTGTAAAGCATCACGATTAACCTCAAAACGGTGTTGTTTAGTATTAATATAATTCTGACCAGGACGATAGCTAAAAGATAAAGTAAATTCTGTACGTCTAATTTTATCAATTATAGAGCCATTCATATGCTGGAATACTAATGTCCCTGTAGGAGTATTACTTTCAGTGCAAGCCTCTATATGTGTTTTTAGTCCATAATCAGTCTCCCATTGAAAATTTATTTTTTGGCGATTGAAAAAGTACATTTTTTCAACCTTGACAGGACGAAAAGTCATAAAGAAATTATCTTTATTATGAATAATAAATTTATCAGAAGGAGATTCAATATCGTTATTTGTTTCTAAAGTAAGTGTTCGAACAGGAAACTCTATAGGCAAATACTCTGGTTTATTAAAAGAGTATATAATTTTAGCATCATAATAATGTTTATTAATTTTTGTACCATAAGCATAATAACCTTCAAAGAACCAGTGAGGATTAAAGTTTGCCGTGGTATGTGCAGAAGCACGTAAGCGATAACCATCTACAAAATTTTTAGAGATGATAGTGTTAATAGGTCCTATATCAATCTTTGAAGGATGTTTTTGTGAACCTGTTTCTATAAAGTTTTCTATTAGTATTTTTGCAGCAAGTATAATCCAATTAAAACCTTTAGCTTTTGTAATATTGTCTACAAAATTATTAATATTTGCTTCTCCTTTTGATAGCTTTATCTTGCGATGTTCGTCCCAATATTTTTTACTACGCTTTTTAGCATTATATTCATATATTATATTAGTCTTTCCTCTAAAAGATTCCTCAGATATTGAGTCAAAACTATAATCATATAATTTTGTAGTACGAATGGCAATGGCGCGTTCTAATAGTTTCGTTAAACGCAATTCTGCTATAAGATTATCATTGGTCATTACCCATTCGTTATTAGGTAGTTTGTTAAATTCTTGCTCAAACCTCATTGATTGTATAAAGTTTACACCAGTGTTTGCGGGTAATTGCATTACACATTTACGAACATGTAATGTGCTATCAGCCAAGACATACAGCTCTCCTCTAAACCCAAAATCTAACTGATTCGCAGGCATAAATTGTAAACGTATACATTTATCTTGGTCAACATAAGTAGTATCATCTATATAAAAATGATAAAAAGATATAGCTGTACTACCTATAGGGGAAGGAAATCGTTTTTGTAGTAACTCTATCTTATCATCATAAATATCTATATCTTTTAGAAATTCTTTTGCCATAATATTAAAAGTGCTACCTGTTTGTAATAGTTTAGACATACCCCGTGTATCTTCTGCTTCGATAATATCCTTCTCTGTTTTAGGACTTTTTCTATATAGATGTTTTATAAGTGTTTCATCTACTGATAGAGGAAGTATTAATTGATTATTATATGGACATACTTCTACTTGTTTTATTAAGAATGGATGCTTTTTAAACATATCAGTCTCTATCTCTTCAGGAGTAATATTATTTATGCCCATTGTTAGCTTCTGGTATTTTTTGTATTGGTAATAGTCATGGTTGTTTAGGTTTGTATGTTTTTTGGCAGCAATAACACGTCGCATAAGTTCTACTGCAGGATTATTTTTTCTACTGTATTTATGTATTTTTTTTCCTTTGACAATAATACCTTCCAATCTTTTTGCTTCACTAATCAATTTGATAGTTAATTCACCTTCTATACTTGAGGTAATCTTTATGCGACGCGGTTTATAGCCAATCTTTGTAACTATTAGGTTTTTTCCAACTTCTTTTTTTATTATAAAAAAGCCTAATGAGTCGCTATAAGCTCTTAATTGTGTGTTAGGATATATTGCATTAGCAAAACTTATATTTTCACCAGTTTGAGCATCTATAACATGACAACGCAAATCTTGCCCTTTACAAGTTATAGTAAAGAACAAAAATACGACTAATATTAATGAATTTTTAAATACTTCTTTCATCTATACGTTACAACTATTTTTCAAAAAATATTTTTGAGAATTACAAATTTATATAAAAAATCCGTATTATAAGATTTTTGAATAAAAACAAAAAAATATATCTCATAAAATTAAATCTATAGTTATAGTCTTATATTTGAAAAAAGTATGCAAATGAAGCCTATAAAATATTATTGCTATTATCTTTTATACGAATAAAATAATTCTTATTCTGGAAAAGGTAGAAAGAAGCTGTACCATAAGGAAAATAGATAAGAAGCCACTTATTATATTTATGAAACAATGTAAAACGATATAATAAGGATTTTAAGTATGAAATGGTAATAGTTGTGTTATCTTCTCTTTCAAAGTAGAGAAGATAACACGTTCTTATTTAAGTTTGAATGAATTTTCAATTGCAGCCAATTCTGCTGTAAAGCTTTTGTCAATTTGTAAGCGATCTTCTATCTTAGTACAACTATGTATAACTGTGCTATGATCTCTACCTCCTACAAGCTTTCCTATGCGACAAGCAGGCATCTTCGTGTATTTCTGCGCCATATACATTGTTACTTGCCTAGCTATCACTATATCTTTTTTGCGTGACCTTGAGTTTACTGCAGCTTGAGTAACATTAAAATGCTCGCAAACCTTTTCTAAAATATCATCTATAGTCAAAGGCTCATTATCTATTTTGACAGCTCTTTTTATAACTCTTTCTGCTAAATTCATATCCACTGCACTATTATAAACAACGCTATAAGCTAATAAAGAGTTAATAACACCTTGCAAATCACGGACACTACCATTAGCTGTTTGAGCAATGAATTGAATTACATCTTCAGGAATAATTAAGCCATCACGTTTTATTTTATTATGTAGAATATCTACACATAGCTGGATATTAGGTTTCTCAAGCTCTGTAATTAGCCCAGCCTTAAATCGTGTCAATAAGCGATCATTCATACCTCTTAAATCTACAGGAGGGCGATCTGAAGCTAAAATTATTCGTTTCCCATTCCTAGAAAGATGATTAAATATATGAAAGAAAGTATCTTGTGTCTTAGTAGCAGTCATCCATTCTTGAATATCATCTACAAGTAAAATATCAATAGTCTGATAAAAATGGATAAAATCATTAGTAGTATTAGTTCGAACAGAATTCGTATACTGTACTTGGAATAATCGCGCAGAAACATATAAAACTCGTTTCTGAGGATAAAGCTTTTTAATCTTTAATCCTATAGCATTTATTAAATGAGTCTTACCGCAACCAGAAGGACCATAAACAAAAAGAGGATTAAACTGATTTTTGTTAGGATGTTCAGCAATAGCTAAGCCTATAGTTAGAGGCATTTTATTGCTATCTCCCTCTACGTAATTATTAAAAGATTTATGAGAATCAAGTTGAGAATCAATATCAGGTAATACGCTATCTATAATAGTAGGCGATTGATTCCCTCTATCTGTAGTTCTTTTTGAATCTATTTGCTCAACACCTTCTGTTTGGAGCTCTTGTGTTAGGTGATGATCTTTATCAGTAATAACACTATAAGTAAGCATTACTCGCTCTCCAAAGACACGAGTAAGAACCTTTTTTAGAAGGTCAATGAAGTGCTCTTCCAAATATTCATATACAAACATACTAGGAACAAGCAATAATAAACATTTGGTAGCTGGCTGATATGATTTAAATACCAAGGGCTTAAACCAAGTGTTATATTGTTGTTCAGATACATTCTCTGATATAAGACAGAGACATTGTTCCCAAAGTGATTTTGGACTTACACTCATTAGTTATTCGCTATTTATCTAAATTCTTCTTATATAGTGAAAGGATAAAACTTTACTATAATAAGATATTGCAAAGATAACGAAAAAAAAACAAAGGAAAAACTATTTATAAAATTACTCGTATCAATTATTATAGTAACTTGCTATATTTACGAGTATTAGCTATTTTAAGAAACTATGAAGAAGTCTTCCACTTTATATATATCTAAATATCTGAAAAACAATATATTTTTTAGTTATTATACATTGTCTATATATATGGTGAAACATTTTATCAAAATTCTCTGAAGTACTTGATATACAAATATAATACGCATACTTTGATAGATATGAAACAACTGTGTTGTTATTTAGACTGTTTTTAAATATGTAAAACTTAAAAAGTATTATTAATTATACATAATAAACAAATAGTAGACTATGAAAATCTTGTCTACCATTTGTTATTTTCAAAAATATATTGTGTGTGTCCGTCTTTAGCAGTTTTATTATATTTGCTCAAAAGAATAATATTTGTACTAAATGAAACAAAAATATTCTGGTTAAGCTGCACTTATGTGGACTCTTATAAAAAACTTACTATATAATTATAAATATAAAATTATACGTAAAAATATTTTATTTATCCTATTATTCCACGTAAACGATCTTCGAAAGCTGATAGGGCGGCCTTAGCACCTTCTCCCATTGCTATGATAATTTGTTTGTAAGGTACATTAGTAACATCTCCTGCGGCATAAACTCCAGGTATAGATGTACGACAATATTCATCTACCTTAATTTCATGTTTGGGTGTAAGTGGCAATTCTCCTTTAAAAGGGTCAGAGTTGGCAGCAAGTCCTATTTGAACAAATACTCCATCGAATGGATATTCTTTCTCTTTATCAGTAATACGATCTTTTACTCTTAAAGCCGTTAGCTTTGTATCGTTACCTATAACATTAGTAGTTTGCGAATTAGTGTAAATATCTATATTTTGCATTTTATGTGCTTTTTCCTGTAATACGTTATCAGCTCTAAGGGTTTCACCAAATTCGAAAACTGTTACATGTTTGCATATACCAGCAAGGTCAATGGCAGCTTCTAAACCCGAGTTACCTCCACCTATAACAGCTACATTCTTTCCTTTATAGAAAGGTCCATCGCAATGTTGGCAAAAGTGTACGCCATGTCCAATATATTTAGCTTCACCCTCAACTCCTAACTTACGCCAAGCAGCACCAGTTGCAATAATTACTACAGGAGCTTTGAAAACTTCGCCACCTTTTACAACTATTTGTTTTTGTATATCTTTTAGATTAATACTTGTAAGTTTACGATGCTCAAATATATCAACATCATAAGTTGTAAGATGTGTTTTTAAGTCGTTAGCAAGTTTAATTCCGTTTGTTTCAGGTACAGAAATTAAGTTCTGTATACTGGTAGTATCATTTACTTGTCCACCAATACGTTCAGCTACTACTGCCACTTTTAATCCTTTGCGAGCTGTATATATTGCTGCTGAAGCTCCTGCAGGACCACCACCAATAACAATTGTATCATATATTCTCTCTATAGGTTTTATATTTTCATCATCTTGAGTACCAACTTTATCCTCAAGCTCTTCAAGTAATATTCCGAGATCTCCTCTACCTATATGAAGAGTTTCATCATTTATATATACTGCAGGTACCCCCTGTATATTATAATCCGTAATTTCTTGTTGAAATAAGCCACCATCTATCATTTCATGTGAGATATTAGGATTAATTAGACTCATAAGGTTTAGAGCTTGTACTACTTCAGGGCAATTAGTACAGGTTAAAGAAACATAAGTCTTGATTTTTAATTTTCCTTTTAAAGACTTTATTCTACGTTGTATTGTTTCATCTGGGAAGTTTTTACCTTGTCCATCTGTGTTTAATATAGCTAGGAGTAAAGAGGTAAATTCATGCCCATTAGGAATTCCACGAAAAGTAATTCCTGTGGCTTTATCATTTTTATATAGTGTAAAATGAAGTTTAGCTCCAGTTTGTTCAATATATTCAACAGATAGCTTTTCGGAAGTAGAAGCAATGTCATTTAAGAAATCGTTTAATTCTTGTTTTTTAACATCGTTAGCATCTGTTGTAACTTTAAATGTAATTTTTGATTTTAAGGAAGCAAAAATATCTTTTACTTGTTCTATTATATTTTTATCTAACATTTTTTCTTTTAAGTATATATTGTTTAATTGGTTTGTTTATAAAATAAGAAAAGAGTCTTATACAAACATTTTAATTGGTTGTAAAAATGCTTTGCATAAGACCCCCACCTATTTATATAATATATTTGTATTGGAAAATATTATTATATTTTACCTACTAAATCAATGCTTGGTTTTAATGTTTCAGAGCCTTCGTTCCATTTAGCTGGGCAAACTTCACCAGGATGAGAAGCTACAAATTGTGCAGCTTTAATCTTACGAACTAACTCGTCAGCATTACGTCCTACACTGTTATCTTGTATTTCCATTAGTTTAACAAGGCCTTCTGGATCTACGACAAAAGTTCCACGGTAAGCTACGCCTTCATCTTCTTTAAACACACCAAAACCTTTTGCTAATACTGCCAATGGATCAGCAAGCATAGTGTATTTAATTTGTTTAATACTATCAGAGGTGTCAAACCAAGCTTTATGTACGAAATGTGTGTCGCAACTTACAGAAAATACTTCTACTCCCATTTTCTGAAGTTCCTCATATTTATGTGAAAGATCGACTAATTCTGTTGGACAAACAAAAGTAAAATCGGCAGGATAAAAGAAAAATACAGCCCATTTACCTTTTACATCTTCATTAGAAACTGTTTTAAATTCACCATTTTGAAAAGCCTGAACCTTAAATTCTGGCATTTGTGTGTTAATAATTGTTTGCATATCTATATTCGTTTTATTATGATTTTAATTTTCTTATTGCAAAGGTATGTATATTATAACACACAAGCAACAGAAAATATTTATGATGTGATAGATTAAATCTATAATAGTTACTAACTTGTTAATATTCAGTATTATATATAGAACTAATTAATTTGTTTTTTTATTTTGATATATTATGAATTAAAATAGGTAACTTTGTATGAAGAAATATAAAGGAGGATTTAGCTAATGACACTACAACAATTAGAATATGTAATGGCTGTGTACCGCCATAAACATTTTGCGCGGGCTGCTGAACATTGTAAGGTAACACAACCAACACTTAGCTCTATGATACAAAAGTTAGAAGAAGAACTTAGTGTGAAGATTTTTGATAGACGTAGACAACCTATTTTACCTACACCGATAGGATTGATTATTATAGAGCATGCGTGGAGCGTGTTGGTACGTGTGAAACGTTTAAAGGAGAAAGTAGAAGAAGAAAAGTTATCTTTAAATGGTACTTTTTATCTTGCTGTTTTGCCTACCATAGCACCATACCTTATTCCACGCTTTCTCCCACAATTAATGAATGATTATCCTAATATGGATATTCGTGTAACTGAATTGAAAACAGATGATATGCGACAAGCTATAACTCATGGTGATATTGATGCTGGAATCTTAGCTAATATAGAAGGGTTAGGTGATTTTGAAACAGCGCATCTTTATAATGAAAAATTCTATGTATATGTTTCTAAAAATGATGAATTATTTGATAAAAAAGCTATACGTACGGTAGATTTAAAAGGTGAATACCTTTGGTTATTAGATGAAGGGCATTGTTTTAGAGATCAGTTGATGAAATTCTGTGCATTAAAATCGGCTGCTAATAGTAAAAGAGCATATAATTTAGGGAGTATTGAGACTTTTATGCGTATTGTAGAAAGTGGGAAAGGAGTTACATTTATTCCCGAATTGGCTATTTCACAACTTACAGAAGAACAAAGTAAATTAGTCCGTCCTTTTGCTCATCCTATACCTTCACGTGAGATAATTATGATGACAGGTAAAAGTTTTGTACGTAATACATTACTTCAGTTTCTTATATCTACTATTCAAAATGCATTGCCACAAGAAATGATAATATCACATAATATAAAAAAGAATAATGTAGTGAAGATATAAAACACTAAAGGTTAGTTTCGTAACTATAGTATAAGGTAAATATAATATCTCTATCTTGAAAGCTTTGTTTTATGGTAAATTAATTTGATTATAGTTAAGGTGAATTTATATAACTATAGTAAACATAAAATAGAAATCTTATAAATATCTGAGTAAAGCATATTTTTATTATTTTATTATATATTTCTTAATAAAGTTCTCGCCTAATTTCACACCTTCATTATATAATGTTTCGAGTTTTATAGTATTCTTTTCTATTCGTCCTACTTCAACTGGTTTTTGAGGACGAATAACAATAATTTTGCCAGAATCTTCTAATTGTTCCACTAACTCTAATTGTTCATTATAGACTTTTATTCGCTGACTTAATGCTTCACGTAAGTGTGGATAATTTCTATATATAAAATTTGGAATTTTTATATCGTGACCAGTAGCTCGCCATCCTTTATTGCGTGTACATATAACAACATTTGTGTCATGCCCTTTACTGATAGAGCGTTTAATAGGGATAGAGTCTATAATACCACCATCTAACATAGGAACACCATCTACATAAATTATTTTACTTACAAATGGCAAACTTGATGAAGCTTGTGCCAATTTGTTAAGGCGTTTTATATTTCCATCTGTTTCAGTTAAGTATTCTGCTTTACCAGATATGCAGTTTGTTGTAACAAATTCAAATGAAAATCCATGATTGATATTGTAAAAATATTCAGTATAGTCGAAAGGTATAAGCTCGAAAGGAAATTTCTCATATAATAATTTTGTATCAAAAATACAACCTTGAGTTATCAAATGGCGTAATCCTATGTAATTGTATTTTGTTAGCAACTCAATGTTTGATATCCTTGAACGACATGGTTGCCTGCTAATATATGAAACTCCGTTACAAGCACCTGCTGATACAGCTACAACATAGTGAAACCAAAGATCATGCATCATAAATGCATCTAAAACTCCAGATGTAAAAACACCTCTCATTCCACCACCCTCAAGGACGAGTCCTGTATTATTATTTATTTGCATAAAGTTTATAAAAATCTAATAGCAAAGTTACATAATTAAAATGAAATTACTTATCTTTGCAGCATAATCAATATTCCATAAAGTTAATATATGTTTAGCAAAGATACTTATATAAATAGACGTAATGAGCTAAAAAAGCTTGTTAAGAGTGGTATCATTATCTTATTCGGGAATAATGAATCGCCTGTAAATTTTCCTGCTAATGGATATTATCCATTTCGTCAAGATTCTTCGTTTCTATATTATTTTGGACAGAAAAGAGAAGGATTAGTAGGTGTTATTGATATTGACAATAATAAGGAATTGTTAATAGGTAATGATATAGAAATAGAAGATATAGTTTGGTTTGGTAGTGTTAATTCTGTAAAGGATATGGCAGAAGCCGTTGGTGTCGCTTCTACAGCATCGATGAAAGAGTTGGATTCTATTTGTCGTGATGCCGTACGTTTACATCGTAAGATACATTTCTTACCTCCTTATCGAGCAGATATTAAGATTCAAATTTTTGATCTTTTGGGTATCCATCCTACTAAGCAAAAAGAATCTTCAAGTTTAGATCTTATAAAGGCTGTTGTAAAAATGCGTTCTGTAAAAAGTAATGAAGAGATAGCAGAATTGGAACGTGCCGCTATTATAGGATATAATATGCATACTACAGCAATGCGTCTTACAAAGGCTGGTCTTACGGAAAAGTTTGTTGCAGGTCATGTAGATGGTGTAGCTAATTCTTTAGGTTCGATGGTATCATTTCCTACTATTTTTACACAACATGGAGAGATTATGCATGGTAATCCATCAATGAATGTTTTAGAAGATGGTAGGCTTGTTTTATGCGACTGTGGTGGTGAAACTATGGAACATTATTGTTCAGATAACACTCGAACATTTCCTGTTAATGGAAAGTTTACACAAAGACAATTAGATATTTATAAAATAGTAGAGGAGTGTCATGATTCTGTATTAAACATAGCTAAGCCAGGTGTAAAATATAAAGATGTTCACTTTGCTGTATGCCATATCATCTTTGATAGAATGAAAGAATTAGGCTTAGCAAAAGGTAATACCGATGAAGCTGTTGCTGCTGGTGCCCATGCCTTATTTTTACCTCACGGGTTGGGACATATGATGGGTATGGATGTTCATGATATGGAAGCTCTTGACCAAATAAATGTAGGCTTTGATGAAGAAACAAGACCAAATTTAGAACAATTTGGAACTAATGCTTTACGCATGGGCCGTCGTTTAGAAGAAGGATTTGTAGTAACCGATGAGCCTGGTATTTATTTTATTCCAGACCTTATAGATAATTGGAAAATAAATAAGCATTGTGCAGATTTTCTGAATTTTGATAAAATAAGTATGTATAAAGATTTTGGAGGGATTAGAATAGAAGATGATATTTTAATAACTCAAACAGGTTGTCGATTTATAGGTAAAAACATAATACCTTATAAGCCTAAAGATATAGAGGAATATATGGCTTCTAATAAGGAGTAAACTCATTATATACAAAAAGAAAGAGGAAAGAATATCATTTTAATATAAAATTATCAATTAATTAAAAATAGGAATAATATAAGATTATGAATAAAATTATTACATTAACAGTAGCTACTCTCATAACGACTTCAGTATGTACTGCTACTAATCAAACAGAAAAAGCAAAGGCTAATAAGCCTGTATTTACAGTAGTAAAGGAAAATCCGATTACAAGTATTAAAGACCAACACCGCTCTGGAACTTGTTGGGATTATTCTACATTAAGTTTCTTTGAAGCTGAAATTTTAAGGAAGACGGGTAAAACTTACGATTTATGTGAAAGTTTTGTCGCTAACAAAAACTATATGGATCGTGCAAAAACTGTAGTTCGTATGCATGGTGATGCTCAATTCTCACAAGGAGGTTCGGCTTATGATGTACTTTACGTTCTTAAGAATTATGGTATTTGCCCACAAGATGCAATGCCTTTCCCAGGTTCGTTAACAGGTGATTCTCTTTTTAATTTTAATGAATTCTTTTCTGTTATGGAGCCATACGTTAATGCTGTAGCTAAGAGTAAAGCTCCTAAAATATCTAATCAATGGAAGCAAGGTTTGCAGGCTATTTTAGATGCTTATTTAGGTAAATGTCCAGATAGTTTTACTTATAAAGGGAAAAGTTATACTCCAAAGACTTTTGCTGAGAGTTTAGGGCTAAACTGGAATGATTATGAAACATTTACATCATATACTCATCATCCATTCTATACTACTTTTCCTGTTGAAGTGCAAGACAACTGGCGTCAACCAGGCTCTTGGAACTTACCTTTAGATGAGCTTATGAAGATTATTGATAATGCTATCATGAAAGGTTATACTATAGCATGGGGTGGTGATGTTAGTGAAATAGGTTTCACACGTACAGGCTTGGCTTATATGGTTGATGGTAAGAAAATAGAAAGTAATAAAGGTAGTGATATGGCTCATTGGTTAGGTCTTTCTGTAGCTAAGAAGAAGAATATAATAGATTCTCTTGGTGTGAATGTTCCAGAGATAAAAGCTACTCAAGAGCAGCGACAAGCACGTTTTGATGGTTGGGAACTAACAGATGATCACGGCATGGTTATATTTGGTATAGCTAAAGACCAAAATGGTAAAGAGTATTATATGGTTAAAAATTCTTGGGGAAAAACAGGAACTTATAATGGTATTTGGTATATGACAAAAAATTTCATTGCAGCAAATACAATGGATTTTATGGTTAATAAAAATGCTGTACCAAAAGATATTCGTAAAAAGTTAGGAATATAAATATTGTAATAATAATAGAAGATATAAAAAGCGTAAATCTTAATTGATTTACGCTTTTTTTTGTAACTTTACACCTTAAAAAATAATAAAGATGCACTTTAAATGGAAATATATTCCCCCAACGCAGCAAGAAGAGATTGCTGCAAAGGAATTAGGAGAGAAGCTAAATATGAGTCCTGTTCTTTCCCTTATTCTTATTAGACGTGGTATTACTACAGAAAGTGCAGCTAAACGTTTCTTTCATCCTCAGTTGTCTGACCTAATAAATCCTTTCTTAATGAAAGATATGGATTTAGCTGTAGATAGATTAAATGATGCTATGGGACATAAAGAGCGTATTCTTGTCTATGGAGATTATGATGTAGATGGGTGTACTTCTGTAGCTTTAGTCTATAAATTTTTACGTCAATACTATTCCAATATCGATTACTACATACCTAACCGCTATAATGAAGGTTATGGTGTAAGTAAAAAAGGCATTTCTTTTGCTAAAGAAACTGGGGTTAAACTAATAATTATATTAGATTGTGGTATTAAGGCTTTAGAAGAGATTGCTTATGCAAAAGAATTAGGTATTGATTTTATTATTTGCGATCATCATGTTCCTGATGAGAAAATGCCTCCTGCTGTTGCTATTCTTAATCCTAAGCGTAAAGATGATACTTATCCTTTTAAACATCTTTGTGGGTGTGGTGTTGGTTTTAAATTTATGCAAGCTTTTGCTAAAAACAATAATATTCCTTTTTCAAGACTTGTTCCATTACTCGATTTCTGTGCAGTAAGTATAGCATCCGATTTGGTACCTGTAATAGATGAAAATAGAATATTAGCATATCATGGGTTGAGGCAGTTAAATAAAAATCCCAGTTTAGGGCTTAAAGCTATTATTGATACTTGCGGATTGTCAGGTCGTGAACTTGAGATGAGCGATATTATTTTTAAGATAGGTCCTCGTATAAATGCCAGTGGGCGCATGGAAACAGGTAAAGAGAGTGTAGATTTATTAGTAGAACGCGACTTTGCAGAAGCGGTAAAGGCAGCTAAACATATAGATGAATATAACGAACAACGGAAAGGTGTAGATAGGCAAATGACCGAAGAGGCTAATAAAATAGTGGAACGATTAGAAAATCAAAAACACCAATCAAGCATTTTCTTATATGATGAGCATTGGAAAAAAGGTATAGTTGGTATTGTTGCCTCACGGCTAACAGAAATTTATTTCCGTCCTACGATAGTTCTCACTAAAGATGGAGAATATGCGACCGGGTCTGCACGTAGTGTTGCAGGATTTGATATTTATGAAGCTATAAAGAGCTGTCGTGATTTATTAATTAACTTTGGAGGTCATACTTATGCAGCAGGGGTAACTTTAAAATGGTCTAAAGTAAAAGAATTTCGTAAACGTCTTCAGCTTTTTGTGGAAAAACATATTCAGCCTCACCAGCAAGAACCTATTTTAAATGTAGATGCAATAATTGATTTTAAAGATATTACAAAGAAAATGCATAATGATTTAAAGCGTTTTTCTCCTTTTGGTCCTAATAATTCTAAACCTATCTTTTCTACAGAAAAAGTGTATGATTTTGGTACAAGCAAAGTAGTTGGTAGAGAGCAGGAACATATAAAGCTGGAGCTTGTAGATTCTAAATCGAATAATGTTATGAATGGTATTGCTTTTGGACAAAGTGCAGCTGCAAGGTATATAAAGTCAAAGCGTTCTTTCGACATAGCATTTACTATAGAGGATAATATTTTTAAACATAATTTGGTGCAATTGCAAATAGAAGATATCCATCAAACGGAAAACGAATAATAAATCTTTTCTCTTTATTATTTTTTAAGCAAAAATACCCATGAGCTATAAAGATATTCTAAAAAAGTATTGGGGGTATGACGATTTTCGTGGCATACAACAGAATATTATAGAAAGTATAGGTGAAGGTAGGGATACATTAGGCTTGATGCCTACAGGAGGAGGAAAGTCTATTACATTTCAAGTGCCTGCTTTAGCAAAAGATGGTGTATGTATTGTTATTACACCACTTATAGCTTTAATGAAAGATCAGGTAGATCACCTAAAGAAAAAAGGCATACAAGCTGCTGCTATATATTCTGGTATGAGTAGAAATGAAATTGTTTCGACTTTAGAAAATTGTATCTTTGGCGGTGTAAAATTGCTCTATATATCCCCTGAACGTATTTGCTCTGATATTTTTCAGACAAAGTTAAAACGCATTAATGTTAGTTTTATTACAGTAGACGAAGCCCATTGTATTAGTCAGTGGGGATATGATTTTCGTCCTTCTTATCTTGCTATTGCAGATATAAGGAGGCAACTCCCTAACATTCCTATACTTGCTCTTACAGCAACTGCTACTTCAGAGGTTATAGATGATATTCAAGACCAACTTCTTTTTGCAAAAAGAAATGTGTTTAGAATGAGTTTTGAGCGTAAAAACCTGGCATATATTGTGCGTAGGACAGATGATAAATACTCTGAAATGATACATATATTAAAAGCTATACCTAAAGCTGCTATTGTTTATTGTAGGAACAGAAAGCGTACAAAAGAAGCTGCAGAGCTACTTATTAAGAGCGGTATATCAGCAACATGGTATCATGCAGGGTTAGAAAATACTGTTAAAGATCAGCGTCAGAAAGAATGGCAAGCCGATAAAACACGTGTAATTGTTGCTACAAATGCTTTCGGAATGGGTATAGATAAACCAGATGTAAGGGTAGTGATTCATATTGATTGTCCAAGTTCGATAGAAGCTTATTTTCAGGAAGCAGGTAGAGCAGGTAGAGATGGGAAAAAATCTTATGCAGTGCTGCTTTATAATGGTCATGATAGAGCAAAGCTTATTAATAGGATAGAAGAAACTTTTCCACCTAAAGAGTATATTAGGCAAGTGTATGATCATTTGTCTTATTTCTTTCAGATAGGTATAGGAAGTGGTAAAGGGTATACTTTTGAATTTCCTATAGATAAGTTTAGTTTCAACTTTAAGCATTTCCCCACACGCGTAAATTCAGCATTACAAATAATTCATCGTGCTGGATATATTAAGTATGACCCTAATCCAAATAATATAGCGCGTGTTCATTTTCTTCTTAACCGTGATGATTTATATCGTTTAGATTCTCTTTCTAAAAATGAAAATAGTGTGGTTACAGCACTTTTACGGTCTTATGGAGGATTGTTTTCAGACTATGGTTTCGTTGATGAAAGTTGGATTGCTCAGCAAGCAGGATTAGATGTGAATAAAACCTATATGGCTTTAATAGATTTAAGTAAAAAGCGCATTATAAGTTTCATACCACGTCATAAAGTGCCACTTATTACCTATTTATATGATAGAATAGATGGAGATGATATAGAGTTGTCTGAACAGGTATATGACATTAGGAAAGAAGAGTTTACAAAACGCATCAAAGCAGTAATATCTTATGCAGAAGAAGATAGTATTTGTCGTAGCAGACAGTTACTTCGTTATTTTAGTGAAACAAAAACGTCAGATTGTAATCAGTGTGATGTTTGCCTTTCTAATGTTCATAAACAAGATAAAATAAAATCATCTAATATAAGAAATAAGATAATGGTCTTGCTAAGTGATAGGAAACAGCATCTCATAACAGAAATAAAAGCAATATTTAATGATGAGGTTACTACTTTAAATATAATAGAAGAAATGCTTGCAGAAGAAAAGATAATAATAGATGGAGAGATGATAAGCATGAATATTTAAGTGATAGGCAGATGTGTTTCTTTTATATAAAAGTTTCTGTTTACTTATATATAGTATGAAAATATTTATAGAATAAGTTGTAAGTTTTGTAAAGTGTAGAAACTTTTAGATTGATATATTTTTGTAAATTTGCAAAAAAGGGACAAAGATGAAACAGATAAATTGGGGTTTTATAGGTTGTGGTGAGGTAACTGAGCAGAAATCAGGCCCAGCTTTTAATTTAGTAGCAGGCTCACATGTGGTAGCAGTGTTTAGCAGAAGTGAACAGAACGCTCGGCGATATGCAGAAAAACATAATATACAGAAATGGTATACCGATGCTCAGGCATTAGTAGAGGATCCCGATGTTAATGCTATTTATATAGCAACACCTCCTTCGTCTCATGCCACATTTGCTATAATGGCTATGCAGTCTGGTAAGCCTTGCTATATAGAGAAACCATTGGCATCTTCGTATGATGATTGTGTGCGCATAAATCGTATATCTGAGCAGACTGGAGTAGATTGTTTTGTGGCATATTATCGTCGTTATTTACCTTATTTTCATAAGGTAAAACAGATGATAAGAGAAGGCGCGGTAGGTAAGGTGCTTACTATTCAGATACGTTTTGCAGTACCACCACGCGATCTTGATTATACACAAAAAGGAGAGCTGCCTTGGCGTTTACAATCTAACATATCAGGTGGAGGTTATTTTTATGATCTTGCTCCTCACCAGCTCGATTTGTTACAAGATATGTTTGGAATTATTGTAAAAGCTCATGGATATACAGCCAATAGGCGAGGTTTATATGAAGGAGTAGAGGATACGGTAAATGCCGTATTTCGTTTTGATAATGGGCTTACTGCAAGTGGGGCATGGTGTTTTGCTGCACACGAGAGTGCTCGCGAAGATAGGGTAGAGATATTTGGTGAAAAGGGTAGATTAGCTTTTTCTATTTATACATATGATCCTATTCGCTTACATACTAGTGCAGGTATAAAAAAAATAGAAATAGAAAATCCTGCTTATGTGCAACTTCCTATTATAAAAGCAGTCATAGAAGATATGCAAGGAATAGGTGTGTGTAAGTGTAATAGTGTTAGTGCTACTCCCACAAATTGGGTTATGGATAGAGTTTTAGGCAAGATTTAAAAGATAAAGATAAAAAGATTTATAATAAATTCTTTTTTAATATTAATGGTGTTGTTTTGCGAATAGTGTTATTATACCTTATGTTGCTTATTTTTGCACAATCCTCTTTTGCTGTTAAAATAGATAAAGGGGATAGTGCTGATTTGTATAAAGATACAGTGAAATGGATGCGAGTAGATACTACTTCTATATGGTATCAGCGGCAAATAAATAAGGCGAGAAAAATAGTATGTGGTTTCAATAAGATAGATACTACATATATAGAACCACAGAGGTATAACTTTACTGTGATGTTACAAAACACTAATACATATGAGCATTATAGTATTAGTAGTTCTTCTAATCAAAGTATTTCGCTTTCTCCAAGTGCAAGCATAAAGGTAGGTCCTTATTTTGGGTGGAGATGGATGTTTTTAGGATATACTATCGATGTGCGTCATTTTAGTTTGTTTAGCAGTAGCAAAGTGCAGAAGCAAGAGTACGATCTTAGTCTATACAGTTCTATGATAGGGATAGATTTATATTATCGCAATACAGGTAGTAATTTTAAAATTCGTCATCTTAATGTAGGTGAGAATATTAATACAGATGTTTTGCACGGTGTAGATTTTGGAGGATTGTCTTCTAGCATATATGGTATTAATCTTTATTATATATTCAATTATCACTATTTTTCTTATCCTGCTGCGTTTAGTCAAAGTACGGTACAACGTCGCTCTGCTGGTAGTCCTCTTATAGGTTTTGGATATACTATACATAAATTATCAGTATCTTGGGACGAACTAAATACGCTAATCCATAATTATTTGCAATATAATTACCCTACAGCAAGGCTTGATAGTACAATCATGTTTAAGCAGCTAAAATATAAGGACATATCTATAAGTGGAGGATATGCTTATAATTGGGTGTTTAAAAAGAATTGGCTTTTAGCAGTTTCTTTGTCTTTAGCTTTAGGATATAAAGCAAGTTCTGGAGAATTAAAAAAAGAGTATAGTATTGGTAATTTCAATTTAGAGAATATTAATATTGACGGCATAGGGCGCTTTGGATTAGTATATAATAATAGTAAATGGTATGCGGGTATGAGCGCTATTTTTCATACTTATAATTATAGAAAAGAAAATTTTTCAACAAACAATTCCTTTGGTAATGTAAATATATATGTAGGGATAAATTTTGGCAGAAGGAAAGTATTAAAAAGTAAAGATAAATAAGCCTTTAATATATATGTGCATGTTTTATTTTAAGAGGAATAGTCATTACTTGTTATATATAGAAACATGTATGTTTATAGTAAAAACTATATTCACTTACCATGAAAAAGAAATCTTCATAAAACATTTTTAATCTATTTTTTATACAAAAATAGATTAAAAATAAAACAAAAATAGATTATTTTTATTTTCTAATACTCATCTTTTATTAATAAATATATAGTCTTTAGTATTTTAAAAGTTATCTTTTACTATGTATATGACTTATATGCTTAATATAGAGAATTAATTTATTTTGCTGAAGTCTATAAATTTTAGTTTTATACGAGTAGTTTGCGAACTTATATCTTTTAGTTTATATGTTTAGGAACTTTATAAACTTTTCATCTAAAGATTATATAGTAGAAGTGGATATATAAATGTGAATAGTGTTGTGTACTTATATTATAATAGCATTTAAAGGTTTATAGTATTTGCATAAATGAATATTGTGAGTTTTATTTTAGAAATATGTAATATAAAAAATATAGTAACGAACTTGTATAAGCATATATAGGTATTTCCTTTTATTAACTTTTACAATCCAATATATTTTGTTTTTAAAATAAAAAATCAAGCAACGGAAGTATAAAGATGTATAGATTTGCAGCAAAATGTTTACGTTTTAGAATTTAAAACATAAAATATAAATAAGCATATACGTTTCAAAACTGCATACATTTTCACACACGAAGCCGTAATATAACTACTTATATATTAGTCTGTTAATGCTTTTAAGTAAAGATGTACTAAAGGTTCTAAGCGTGCCTCTTTAATAAATATAGCATAATTAAAAGTATTTATAGGTTTATAGGAGAGTATAAATAACTGATAATCATCTTGTAGTAAAGTTTAATTAAATAATAAAAGGGACTCTTCTTTTCGGTATTTTATTTACAAAAGTGAATAAAAGGATAAATGTTTAGTTTTGTATTTACATTTTAAAACATAAACAGAATTGCTATAGGTTTTTATTTTTAAATTTAAATGGATTTTATTTTGTAGTTTTCTTTTTTATATTTATCTTTGTAGATATTATATATAAAGAATGGTTTACTTATAGATTATTAAAGATTTTATTATGAAGGATAGAATAAAACTACTTATGGACTTTGAAAAAATGACTCAGCAAGACTTTGCTAATTTTATAGGAATATCTCCTGGTGCTTTAAGTAGCATTTTTAGTGGGCGAACTAAGCCAACACTTAATACTGTAGAAGCTATACACAGTAAATATCCTGAAATTAATCTTGATTGGTTAATGTTTGGAAAGGGTGAAATGTTTTTAAATGCTAATGGTTCAAGAAAAACTAATAAGTCTTGTTATAATAATAATCCTGTATTACCTTTTGATGATTTAGATGTAGATAATTTTGTAGAACAAGATACAAAACCTTCACCAAAAGGTAATTTAGAAAATGTGCATAAAGAAATTAAATATATTGAAAAGCCAGCACGTAAAATTAAAGAAATTAGAGTGTTTTTTGATGATCAGACGTGGGAGACTTTTTCTCCAAAAGAGGATTAGTTTGACAGTAGGAAGCGATTGTTCGAGTTTGTTTATAATTAGCTTTTGATAAATTGATATAAGGTAGTAATTCTATTCCTGTTGTATAAAGAAAAGAAAAAGAAGGCTAAAAGATAACCTTCTTTTTTTTATTAAAGCCGATTTATATATTTAAAAAATCTTGTAGCTTTAAAGTATCAATAATAGATTTTGATAAAGATTCATTATCAGATTTAGTGTATCGTACATCTGTAAATACTTGTGCAAGTGTTTCTTTATGATTGATTTCTACAAATTTTTTATTTTCAGATTTTTCTTCTTTGTCATAATAAAAATGATCAATACGCTTAGGAGAATAATCTTTATATGTTTCCTCATGTATTATACCTTCTAAAGGTAAGCGTTCGCATTGTTTTGGATTTTCATCAGGATACCCAAGGGTTATGGTAGCTATAGGAAACACAAGACGAGGTAGCTTAAGAATATCTATAATAAGTTTTGGTTGATATATTGTTGTTCCTAAGAAACAAGTTCCAAGCCCATTTGCCTCTGCGAGATTACAAAAAGTTTGGCAATATAGAAGAGTATCTGTTGAGGCATTAAGGAAAGATAGAAAATTATTATAACCAGGTGTAGCTTTGCGGTTTAAAGCCCATTGAGTAGTGCGATTAAAGTCGGCACAAAATGTAAGCACAACAGGTGCTTCTGTTATCATAGGTTGATTAAAGTGAGCTGGTGCTAATGCAGCTTTCTTTTCAGGATCACGAGTAATTACTACTGAGTAAAGCTGTAGATTCCCCATAGTAGGAGTATGCATTGCATCGCTGAGTAATTGCTTTAAAAAGTCAATAGGAACTTCTCTATTAGAATATTTTCGAATAGTTTTTCGTTGAGTAATTGTTTTCATTTTTGGAAATTTTAATATTGCAAAGGTATATAAAAGTTTTCTATTTTGGATAACTATTAGTAACTTCGCAACCATTAAGATGAAATAAAGACCGATAATGGAAACCTGTAAAATATATTCTTACGAAGAAGCTTTAGAGTCAGCTTTAAATTATTTTGGAAACGATGAAGTTGCTGCCAAAGTGTGGATAGATAATTATGCACTTAAGGATAGCTTAGGTAATTTATATGAAAAAAGTCCAGAAGATATGCATTGGCGTATAGCTAATGAAGTGGCGCGTATAGAAAAGAGATATGTTAATCCTATCAATGCTGCAAAAGTCTTTGAATTGTTGGATCATTTTCGTTATATTGTCCCTTCAGGAAGTTCAATGGTTGGTATTGGTAATAAATATTTGTTGAGCTCTTTGGCTAATTGTTTTGTAATAGGTTCCGCAGAAGATGTACATTCTTATGGTACAATTATGCATATAGACGAGGAGCAGGTGCAGTTAATGAAGCGTAGCGGCATTGTAGGACATGATTTAAGTTATATTCGTCCTAAGGGTTCTTCTATAAAAGATTCTAAACTTATTTCTACAGGTATATTGCCTTTTATGGAACGTTATTTTAACAGTATGCGTGAAGTAGTACAAGGTGGACATAGTGGAGCTTTAATGTTATCGGTGAATATAAAGCATCCTGATGTAGAGTCTTTAATAGATGTAAATATTAAAAAGGCTAAAGATAATAATGCTAATATATCAGTAAAAATTACTGATGAATTTATGAAGGCTGTTATTAATGAAGAATCATATATTCAGCAGTTTCCTATTATATCTACTAAGCCTATATTTACTAAAGAAATATATGCAAAGCATCTTTTTGAAAAAATATTATATAAAACATATCATGATGCAGAGCCGACAGTGTTATTTTGGGATAATATTTTAAAGGATAGTCTTTCCGATTGTTATGCAGGGTTAGGTTTTCAAACAATATCTATAACCCCTTATTATAAAATTCCATTAAGTCCTTATGATAGCTGTCATTTGTTATCATTAAATCTTTATTCCTATGTAATAGATCCATTTACTAAAGAGGCTCGTTTCGATTTTGATAAGTTTGCAGAGCATGTTCAGATAGCTCAGCGTATTTTAGATGATATTGTAGATCTTGAGTTGGAAAAAATAGATCTTATTTTGTCTAATATAGAAAAGGCTTCGGTAAGTAAAGAAATAAAGGAAACGGAGTATAATTTATGGAAAAAGATTAAAGAAAAGAGTGGTATGGGACGTCGTATAGGAATTGGCGTTACTGCTGAAGGTGATATGTTTGCAGCTATGGGGTTATGTTATGGAACTCAGGAATCTATTGATTTTTCTGTTAAAGTGCATAAAGTAATGGCATTGAATGCTTACCGTTCTTCGGTAATCATGGCAAAGGAGCGTGGTAGCTTTGCTATTTATGATGCAAGTCGTGAGAAGAACAATCCTTTTATTTTACGTCTTAAGCGAGAAGATGAACAATTATTTAATGACATGGAGAGGTATGGTCGTCGTAATATAGCTTGCTTAGCGATAGCTTCTACAAAAACAGTTTCGTTAATGACTCAGACAACACCTGGTATAGAACCAAAATATATGCCAGTATATAAGCATCATGATAATGACAAAATAAATAGTTATAACAAAAACACTAATACAAATACATATTTAGCACACGAATTAGATAATTCGTTTAGGGAACATATTATTTATCATAGTAAGTTCTTAACATGGATGAAAGTAAATGGTATAGAACATACAAAAAAATATTCTCAAGAAGAAATAGATGATTTGATAAAACGTTCTCCTTATTATATGCCCACTGCAAATTATGAAAGTTTGTCTATGATAATACATATACAGGGAGCTATTGAGAAATGGATAGATCAATCTGTTTCTGTTACTATAAATACACCAAGTAGTATTGATGAGGATTCAATAAGCAAACTTTATTTCGAGGCATGGAGGTGTGGGTGCAAAGGTTGTAGCATTATTTCTCATAAAGAATTGCTTGCAGATATGAAGACCTATTTATTAAAAAATAATGATAAGAAGGATAATGTGAATAGAGTTGATAAACAGATTAACTTATATGAAGAAAACCATGATATGCCTTTTCAGCGTCCTGAAGTAGTAGAACATCGCCCAAAAGAATTAGATTGTGATGTAGTTCGTTTTCAGAATAATAAAGAGAAATGGGTAGCATTTGTAGGTTTACTTAATGGTTATCCATATGAAATCTTTACAGGTTTGCAAGATGATGAAGAAGGAATAGCATTACCTAAAAGTGTAACAAAAGGTAAAATTATTAAGCAAACAGAAGAAAATGGACAGCATCGTTATGATTTCCAGTTTGAGAATAAACGTGGTTATAAAACAACTGTAGAAGGGTTATCAGAGAAATTTAATCCAGAATATTGGAATTATGCTAAACTTATTTCAGGTGTGCTGCGTTATCGTATGCCAATAGAACATGTTATGCGTTTAGTAGCTTCATTACAACTAAAAGATGAGAGTATAAATACTTGGAAAAATGGTGTTGAGCGTGCTTTAAAGAAATATTTAGTAGATGGAACTAAGGTTAATGGTTTGAAGTGTCCTATTTGTGGAGAAGAATCTTTGATTTATCAAGGTGGTAATCTTATTTGTAAACACTGTGGTGCATCAAGAGGTATATAATATTTTAAAAATTAGTAATGGAAATGATCGCACTCTTAAAATATATATTCTATTGAAATATAGATAAATTTAGAATTATTATTATTTCTAATTTCAAAATACCATTTATTTCAAATAAAATAATGCTTTTAACATCTTCTTTTATTTATATTCATCATCTTAAGATTCATTCTTATATAGGGGTTTCAGAACAAGAAAAAATAGTGGGAAACGATTACATAGTAGATTTAAAGATAAAGAGAAATATTATAAAAGCTATTATGTCAGATGACGTACAAGACACAATAAACTATGCTTCTGTATATGATGTGATAAAGAAAACTATGTCATATTCATGTAACTTGTTGGAGTATGCTGCTGGTAGAATAGGGGAATCTTTGTTTGAGCAATTTCCTCAGATAGAAGCTATAACCATCTTATTAACAAAAAAAAATCCACCTATGGAGGCAGATTGTTATGGTGCAAGTGTAGAATTACACTTAATGAATGAGAAAAATATTACAAAAAATATAGCTTTATCTAAAAAGAGGTAAGTTATATTTCTATAAACGTGACTGTATGAATAAGAAAATTTTATTATTATTTGCTTTCATTTTTTATTTGACTATTAATAGTTTAGCAAAGACAGGAGATAAGTTTACACTTGTGATAGATCCAGGACATGGAGGACATGATGCTGGAGCTTTGGGAACGTTTTCAAAAGAGAAGGATATCAATTTGAATGTATCTTTAGCTTTTGGAAAATATGTAGAGCAGTACATGAAAGATGTAAATGTTATCTATACTCGTAAAACAGATGTGTTTATTCCTTTGCATACTAGAGCGGATATTGCTAATAAAGCAAAAGCCGATTTGTTTATATCTATTCATACTAACTCTGTTGCTCCTGGACATTATGCTAAGGGCTTTCAGGTGTATACTTTAGGTATGCATCGCGCTAAGGATAATCTTGATGTAGCCATGCGAGAGAATTCTGTAATTTCTATGGAATCGGATTATAAACAAACATATGAAGGTTTTAATCCAAATTCTTCAGAAAGCTATATTATGTTTGAATTTATGCAAAATGCAAATATGGAGAAAAGTGTAGAGTTAGCCCGATTAATACAAAGTAACGTTTGTTCAACTGCAGGTAGGATAGATAAAGGTGTTCATCAGGCAGGATTTTTAGTTCTAAGAGAAAGTTCTATGCCAAGCTGTTTGATAGAGTTAGGATTTATTACAGCTCCAGATGAAGAGGAATTTTTAAATTCTCAAGCGGGTATAAATGCTATGGCTAATGGTATTTATCGTGCTTTTGTCAGTTATAAAAATATGTATAATAATCATTTGGTAGCCCCTTATAGAGGTCCTGATAATCCACGTATATCGGTAGGAAGAGCAGTTCCAACTCCGGTTGTATCATCTGCTTCTATTCAGTCTTTAAAATTTACTCCTAAGAAAAGTAAGATAATACGGAAAATAGAAAAAACAGAAAAGACTCTGCCAGCTTCATCTAATATTGCAGATGCTCCTATTTTTAAAGTACAGATTTTTGCAGCAAGTATGATTTTACCTATTAATAATTTTCAATTGAAAGGGCATAAAGAGGCAGAATACTATAAAGATAATAATTGGTATAAGTATACTATAGGTAGTAGTCAAAATTATAATGAGATGAGGAAATTAAGAGAAAAGTTATTAAAAGATTTTCCTCAGGCTTATATTGTAGCTTTTAAGAAAGGTGTTAAAATGAATATAAATACAGCTATTGATGAATTTTTAAAAAATAAAAGAAGATAAAATATAATGAAAAAATTTTTCTCACCAGAGGTTAAAATCGCGCTTGTCGCAGTGTTAGCTATTATCGTACTCTTTTTTGGATTACAATTTTTAAAGGGATTAAGCTTGTTTTCTAATTCCACACATTATCAGATGAAATTTAATGATATTAGTGGAGTAACCCCCACAACTCCTATATTTGCTAATGGTGTAAAGGTTGGTACTGTAAGAGATATAAATTATGATTATAATAACCCTAATAATCCTATATTGGTAGATGTTAATATTGAGAAAGATATGAAATTACCAATAGATACACATGCTGATATTCTTAGCGATATTATGGGAAATACAAAGGTTAATCTTATTCTTGGTAAAAGTAAAGAAATATTAGCAGAAAATG
This sequence comes from Prevotella sp. C0209C1, assembly GCF_056583855.1. Lineage (NCBI taxonomy): Bacteria > Pseudomonadati > Bacteroidota > Bacteroidia > Bacteroidales > Prevotellaceae > Prevotella > Prevotella sp. C0209C1. The sequence goes on from NZ_JBWPJP010000011.1 coordinate 39,436, forward strand.
GATTTATTAATGGTCAGATAAATGATGGCAGTCTTGGACAGATGAAAACAATACTTCCTTCTATAGAAAAGATGCTTCCTAAAATAGATAGTATTTTGGCTAATGTCAATAATCTGCTTGCTGATCCTGCTATGAAAGGAACTTTGCATAATTTTGATAAGATTAGTTCAGAGTTGACTATTTCTGCAAAGCAGTTAAATTTGATAATGGCTAAGGTAAATACAGATTTACCTATATTGAGTTCAAAGGCAAACAACCTACTTATTAATGCAAATAATGTAATGGCAAATGCAAATAATGGTATTTCAGAAGCACAAGAAGTGATGAAAGGAGCTGGAGGTGTAGTAAGAAACTTAAGGAATCAGTTAGATGGGATTGACATATCAGTTACAATGGCTAAGATAAATACTATTTTAGAAGATATTAATACTTTTACAACAAATATAAAAAACAATAAGGGGTCTCTTGGGTTATTAATAAATGATCCAACATTATATTATAACTTAAATAGTACGATGAAAAGTGCTGATAGCTTATTAATAAATTTCAAAAGATATCCTAAGAGATATATTCACTTTTCTGTTTTTGGTAGTAAAAATAAATAATAGTGTGATGAGATATGTATTAAGTTATTTCTAAGTTAAAATATTAATTGGCTGATAGCTGATTGTTTATGATATAATGAAGATTATGATAAATAGAAAATATGTAATATTTCCCATTATTCAACATTGATAGAAATTTTACGAAATAGTGTTAATACGATATATTTTCAAGTAAAGACTAGATAAAAATAATTTTATCTACAGAGATGTTCTCTTAATAATTTTATTATTAAATGAGCTGTATTATCTGGTGCTACTTCGTCTCCAAGCTTTTGTCGTATACTTTTATATTCTTCTAATATACGTTTGCGCTCTATATGTGAAGGTAATAAGCGATAAAGTTCATTAGCTATATTATACACACGGAAGGAATCTGCAAAAAGTTCTTTTATAATTTCTTTGTTAGCAATAAGATTAACTAATGAAATATATTTTACTTTTAGAATATGGTTAAAAGCAAAACGAATAAGTTTAGGAAAAGGTGTTTTATAACAAACAACCTGAGGAACATTAAGAAGAGCAGCTTCTAATGTTGCTGTTCCACTAGTAACTATTGCTGCTGTAGAGTGAGTTAAAAGCTCATAAGTTTGCTTTCTTATTACTCTGATATCTTTATTTTTGATATACATGGAATAGAACGATTCACTTATAGAAGGTGCTCCAGCTATTACTATTTGATAATCTTCAAAATGGCGTGCAGCTTCTATCATTGCAGGCAGGTTGTCTTTTATCTCCTGTTTCCTACTACCAGCTAACAAAGCTAATATAGGTTTATTTGATAGCTTATTATAAGTACAAAAAGTATCTTTACTATCATTATAAAAATGCTTAAAACTATCCACTTCATATACAGTAGGATTACCTACATAATGTACGGGGAAATGATGTTTTTCTTTATAGAATGATACTTCAAAAGGTAATATTGAAAACATCTGGTCTACATCACGTTTTATAGCTTTTATACGTCTTTCCTTCCATGCCCATATTTTAGGAGAGATATAATAGTAGACAGGAATATTTGTTTTTCGGTGAATATTTTTTGCTATTTTAAGATTAAACCCAGGAAAATCTACAAGTATCAGGCAGTCGGGTTTCCATTTTACTATATCTTCTTTGCATTCTTTTAGCATTTTAAAAATAACATGTAAATGTAAAAGTACGGGAACAAATCCCATATAAGATATGTTTTTATAATGTTTTAAACACGTTCCTCCTACCTGTAGCATCATATCTCCTCCTATGAAGCGGAAATCTGCCATAGAATCAAGTGCTTGTAAAGAACGCATGAGATGCGAAGCATGGAGGTCGCCAGAAGCTTCGCCAACAATGAGATAATATTTCATTTAGTTTTGTTTTAAGTATTGAAATACTAAGATTCTAACATGTTTTATTAAGACTTTATATCTTAAAGCTCAAAATTTAATATTTTCAAATCTCCTGTTATGTCGAGTTTTACAGGTGTTATAGCTATATATCCATGCCTTAAAGCCCATTGGTCATTATCTTTTGCATCTGGTTCATCGTTATGATATTCACCTGTTATCCAGTAATAACTATATCCTCGAGGATGTTGTCTCTTGGCTATTTCATTTATCCAACTTCCTTTTCCCATTCTACAAACTTTAATACCTTTGAAAGTATGTGATATAGGGAAGTTAACATTGAGGCAAATTCCATCAGGTAATCCGTTATCTAATACCTTTTTTACTATCATGATTACATAATCGTATAAATGGCTTAAGTTAGCATTTACATCATAATCGCAGCTTGAAAAGGCTATAGAAGGAATATTTTTCATGCATCCTTCTTTGGCTACTCCCATAGTACCACTATAATGATTGTTTACAGAAGAGTTATCTCCATGATTTATACCACCTATTATAAGATCAGGCTTTTGTCCTTTAAGAATCACGTTTATAGCTATTTTTACACAATCAACTGGAGTTCCTGAACATGACCAGACTTCACAATTTGGTATATTATCTTGTTTTTTTAATCTCAATGGTACTGTTGCTGTAAATGCACATGAGAAGCCTGAGCGAGCTTCTTCAGGCGCACAAATGACAACTTTAGCAAAGTCTGTTAAGAAAGAAGCTAATGTGCGAATACCATTAGAACGATAACCATCGTCATTAGATATAAGGATTAATGGTTTCTTAAAATTCATATTTTTTGTTTTGATTTGTCTGCAAATGTACGAAAAAAGCTTTATAATACCTTTGCATTCTCTCTTTTTTATGTATCTTTGTATCCTAAATACATTTATACGAAAAGGATAAAAATGGGAAAAATTATTGCATTAGCAAACCAAAAAGGTGGCGTAGGAAAGACTACTTCTACCATTAATTTAGCTGCATCGTTAGCTACTTTAGAGAAGACTGTTTTAGTACTTGACGCAGATCCGCAAGCCAATGCCTCCAGTGGCTTAGGAGTAAACCTTAACGAAGTGGACTGTTCTCTGTACGAATGTATTATTAACCATGCTGATATTCGTGATGCTATATATACCACAGATATAGAAGGTTTAGATATTGTACCAAGCCATATTGATCTTGTTGGAGCAGAAATAGAGATGTTAAAGCTTGAAGGAAGAGAACGAGTAATGTCTAAGATATTAGATCCCATTCGTGACGAATATGATTATATATTAATAGACTGTAGTCCTTCACTTGGGCTTATTACAGTAAATGCTCTTACTGCAGCTGACTCTGTTATCATTCCTGTTCAGTGTGAGTATTTTGCATTGGAAGGAATTAGTAAGCTTCTTAATACAATTAAGATAATAAAAAGTAAATTAAATCCAAAATTAGAGATAGAAGGATTTTTATTAACTATGTATGATAGTCGTTTGCGTTTAGCTCGTCAGATATATGATGAGGTAAAAAGGCATTTCCAAGAATTAGTTTTTAAGGCAGTTATTCAGCGTAATGTGAAATTGTCAGAGAGTCCAAGTCATGGATTACCTGTAATTCTTTATGATGCCGATTCTACTGGTGCTAAGAATCATTTAGCTTTGGCTAAGGAAATTATAGAAAAAAACAAATAATTATAGAAAGTTATATATAAGAAATGGTAGTTCATAAAAAGTATAATAGAAATATAAAAACTAATGCATTAGGAAGAGGATTAGATGCTTTAATATCTACAGAAAGTGTTAGTACGCAGGGTAGTTCTACTATTAATGAGGTGGCACTTGAACAGATAGAGGCTAATCCTAACCAGCCTCGTCGTGAATTTGATCAAACAGCATTGCAAGAGTTGGCAAATAGTATAAAGGAGCTTGGCTTAGTTCAACCTATAACACTTCGTCAAGTAGCGGATGATAAATTTCAGATAATAGCTGGTGAGCGTCGTTGGAGAGCTTCTCAGTTAGCAGGTCTTAAAGCTATTCCTGCATATATCCGTACTATTAAAGATGAAAATGTAATGGAGCTTGCTCTTGTTGAAAACATACAACGTGAGGATTTGAATGCTATAGAGATAGCTTTAGCTTATGAGCATTTGCTTGAAAAAAGTGGAATGACACAAGAAAAAGTTTCTGAACGTGTCGGAAAGAGCCGGGCAGCTATAGCTAATTATCTACGCTTACTTAAACTTCCTGCACAGATACAAATGTCATTACAAAAAAAAGAGATAGACATGGGGCATGCTCGAGCTTTACTTTCTATAGATTCGCCTTCTCTTCAATTAAAACTTTTTAAAGATATACAAAAGAATGGCTATAGTGTACGTATGGTCGAGGGGCTTTGTCAACAAATTAAAAATGGCAAAGACACACAATCTGCAAAAGATGATGTAACAAAAAGATCGCACCTACCAGAAGAATTTAATCTTCTAAAACAACGGCTTTCATCTTTTTTCGACACAAAAGTACAAATGAGTTATAATGCAAATGGTAAGGGAAAAATCAGTATACCTTTTGCTTCGGAGGAAGAATTGGAGCATATTATGGCTGTTATGGATAAAATGAAGTCAGATTAATTTTATATATAATAAAATAACTATAATATTATTTATAGTGGGAAAATAAGCGATGACTTTTATTAATAAAAAGATAAAAAAAGCGATAATTAAGAGGATATTAATATTTATAAGTATCCTTTTTATAAGTTTTCATGTATATGCGCAAAAAGATACTATAAAGGTGTTATATCCCCAAAATAGTATAAAAAAAGAAGATTCTATAAAAGTGGGCTCGATTAGTGAGATGCAATATGAGCTATTAACACCTGATGATACACATAAAAGAAAAGAATTGGAAAGAATAACAAGTTCTAACTATAATAAAATTAGATATAGTAGAGATTGGTCTACATGGAAACCTAATCCTAAACGTGCACTTTGGTTGGCATTAGTAATACCTGGTGCAGGGCAAGTATATAATCGTAAATATTGGAAATTGCCTATTTTTTATGGTGGTTTTGCAGGTTGTATATACGCTCTTACATGGAATTCCCAAATGTATCATGATTATGCACAAGCATATAAGGATATAATGGATAATAATGAGAATACTCATAGCTATGATCAATTCCTACATCTTGGTAATAAAATAGATGATAGTAATATTTCTATTTATCAGAATATATTTAAAAAGCGAAAGGATAAATATCGTCGTTGGCGCGACTTAAGCATCTTTGCTACTATAGGTGTTTATGCTTTATCTGTAATAGATGCTTATGTTGATGCATCACTTTCCGATTTTGATATATCAGATGATTTATCTTTACACATATCCCCTACTATATTTAAGGATAATTCATTGACTAATCCTAATCAACCTTTTAGTTCATTTGCTATTGGTATTTTTTGCGAATTAAGATTTTAATATAAGTTTTCTTTTATAGTATAATTATCATCTAAACAATATTTTATAGAATTTTGCTTATGGACACAAAGATACAGCATATTGATACTAAAGAAAAGTTAGAAGAAAAAAAAGTAGATGATGCATTTAACGAGTTAATAAAAATTTATCTTGCTTCTCGCCATCGTAAAAAGGTAGATATTATAAAAAAAGCTTTTAATTTTGCTCGCCAAGCTCATAAAGGTGTTCGTCGTCTTTCTGGGGAACCATATATATTACACCCTATTTCTGTAGCGCGTATTGCTGCTGAAGAGATAGGCTTAGGATCGACAAGTATTTGTGCAGCTCTTCTTCATGATGTTGTAGAAGATACTGATTATACAGTAGAAGATATAGAAAATATATTTGGGAAGAAAATAGCACAAATTGTAGATGGATTAACTAAAATTTCTGGCGGTATCTTTGGCGAACGTGCTTCTGCTCAGGCAGAGAATTTTAAAAAGTTACTTCTAACAATGAGCGATGATATTCGTGTTATTCTTATAAAAATATGCGATCGTCTTCATAATATGCGTACACTTGCATCGCAACCTGCAAACAAGCAATATAAGATAGCTGGTGAAACTCTTTATATTTATGCCCCTATAGCTAATAGATTAGGATTAAATAAAATAAAGACAGAGTTAGAAGACCTTAGTTTTCGTTACGAGCATCCTGAGGAATACGCATCTATACAAGAAAAGATTGCTTCCACACAAGAACAGCGCGATGAACTCTTTACACTTTTTACAGCTCCTATTAAAGCAGAACTCGATAAAATGGGGTTTTCATATAAGATAAAAGCACGTGTAAAAAGTCCTTATTCTATATGGAATAAAATGCAAGCAAAACATATTTCTTTTGATGAAATTTATGATATTCTTGCAGTACGCATTATTTATGAGCCCAAAAAGCCACAAGATGAGATAAATAATTGTTTTCAAATATATGTTGCCATAAGTCAGATTTATAAGAGCCATCCTGATCGTTTACGCGACTGGGTGAATCATCCAAAGGCTAATGGATACCAGGCACTGCATGTTACCTTAATGTCTAACCAAGGTAGATGGATAGAGGTGCAGATAAGATCGGAGCGAATGAACTATATTGCGGAACAAGGATTTGCTGCTCATTGGATTTACAAAGATGGTACAAAGATGACTGATGAGGAAGGAGAGTTAAATGATTGGCTTCGAACTATTAAAGAAATATTAGACGATCCACAGCCTGATGCTATGGATTTTCTTGATGTTATTAAGCTCAACCTTTTTGCTTCAGAGATATTTGTCTTTACTCCAAAAGGAGAAATAAAAACTATGCCTGCTGGCTGTACAGCTTTAGATTTTGCATTTCAAATACATACCTTTATAGGAAGTCATTGTATAGGGGCAAAAGTTAATCATAAATTAGTGCCATTAAGTCATAAATTAAAAAGTGGTGATCAAGTAGAAATTCTTACATCGATGTCTCAGCGTATAGATCCGTCATGGGTAAATATTGTTTCTACGGCAAAGGCTAAAGGTAAGATACAAGCTTTATTGCGCCGAGAAGGACGTGAAATACAAAAAGCTGGAGAAACAGCCTTAGAAGAATGGTTGAAAGCAAAAGGTTTCAGTTTTACCACTTCTATACTTGATAAGCTTACAGAAATACACCATTTCAAAAAGCATGACCAGCTTTTTGAAGCAATAGGAAGAAAGATTATTATTTTAGGTGATGCCGATATAGAAGAATTAGAAGGTAGAAAAAAGAAAGAAACAAAAAAAATATCTACTAATTGGCGTAAATACGTACCATTCTTACATCCTAATCAAAAAGAAGAAGGGACAACTGATTCTATAAATATAGCCAAAGGACTTATTGTTGTAAATAAAGATATAAATAAGAAAAAGCCTATTTATATTAGTGAGGATAATATTGGGCAATTTATCTTTCCGACATGCTGCCATGCTATTCCTGGCGATGATACACTTGGTTATATAGATAATAATAACCATATAGAAATACATAAGCGCGCTTGTCCTGTAGCTGCAAAATTAAAAGCAGGATATGGACCACGAATATTAGATGTAAAATGGGATATGCATAATCAGCTATTTTTTGATGCTACTATTGATATTTGTGGTATTGATCGTCCCAAAATACTTCGTGATGTAGCCGAGGTTGTATCTGATCAACTTGGAATTAATATACGCAAAACAACTATATCGAGTGAGCGGGGTATCTTTGAAGGGTCTCTTGAATTACAAGTGCATGATCGTAAACAAGTATTTCTCATTATGGAAAAACTGCGTCAGATAAGTGGTATGCAAACAGTAAGACAGATTTTATAATTTATTTTTGCTATTTGTAGTAAATGGTAAAAGTAGTTATAATTTTTTATTTACAGTAAATATAAATTTATAGCCATTGTAGAATATAAGCCTTTATTGATCAGGATTATTAACAAAGCCTTGACATTCCTTTGTAAGCCCTTCCATGATAACAGTATAAGCTTCCTGCATAGCTTGCTTTTCAAATCTTGTATCTTTACCTTTAGGTATAATAGGCTGATGAATAGTAAGCCGTAAATGATGCCAATGAGGGAAAGCCCAATCTTTAGTTCGAGGCATAATGTCAAATGATCCATTGATTGTTAAAGGGCAAATGGGTAGCTGGAGTTCATCAGCAAGCATAAATGCACCACGCCGAAATATTCCCATGTGTCCCGTAAAAGAGCGTGCTCCTTCAGGGAATACAACAAGAGACATACCCTCTTGTAGAATATCACGAGCATGATCATAAGTCTCTTTTATCTTTCTTGTACTACTTTTATCCACAAATATATGATGAGCACTTGCACATGCTTCTCCTACAAAAGCTATCTTGCGGAGACCTTTTTTCATCATCCATTTAAAATTTCTTCCTAAAAAACCATATATCAGAAAGATGTCAAAAGCTCCTTGGTGATTACTTACAAAGACATAACTCTGCCCAGGTTTTAGATATTCTCGTCCCTCTACCTTTACAGGAAGTAATAGTAAGCGAATAGTAAGATATGACCATATCTTACCAGGATAATATCCCCAGAAATGACCATCACCTAACCTGCATCCTATTATAGTTATAAAAGCAGTAACTATTGTAAATAATAGGAATAATGGAAGAAAAATAAATAAAGAATACAGACAATAAAAAAAACGTAAAACCTTCATTTGTAATAAATATTAATTAATAATGAGAGGAGTGAAGAGTGATAATAGTTATTTCGTTAGGCATATTAATCCGTAATGGTATTAATCCTCCTAAGCCCGTAGTTACATAAAGATAACGATTATTTTTTTTATATACTCCTTTATCTTCTAATCCAAAGATACTAGTAGGACGAAGTCCAAACAATTGCATCTGACCACCATGTGTATGTCCGCTAAGAGTAAGGTCGGCATGAGTTTTAGGTAATACAGACCGTTTCCATGCAGATGGATCATGTTGAAGCATTATAGAAAACACTCCTTTTTTCATTCCTTTAGTAGCTTTCTTATAATCTGCTAAATTAAGCATTTTATTATTATTAGAGTCATATTCTGTACCTATAATATAAATAGAGTCATTTTTTGCTTTAAGTTGTTTATTTTCCTTATATAAAGGAATATGCTCGTTTTTAAGTAATCTCCAGTGAAGACTATCTTCTATAATTGATTGCAAGTTATCAGTCTGTTTCTTTTTTGCAAGGGTTGAGGCTTTAAGCATATAGTTACCATAATCGTGATTACCACGTACAGCTATTACATTAGGTAAACGTTTTTTAAGTAAAGAAATGAAAGGGATTAATTCTTTGGCTTGTACATTTTCTAAATCGCCTGTAAAACAAATAATATCAGGTTTAGCTGCTTCTATAGTATCAAGTTCTGAAAGAAGAATTTTTTTTCGCCAACCATTAAAAGTTCCAATATGCATATCAGATATATGAACTATCTTATAACTATTAAAAGAAGCAGGGAGGTTATTAAAAGTTAAGTTTATATGGCGTGTAACTACTTTTGTTATCCCAAAGGTAAAGCCATAAATATAAATTATCACAATAGCTAAGGCAGATAATCCTCCTAACAAGTTAATATAAGTATTATTAATATTAAATACATAGTGTGAAAGTATTTGCAAAAAAAGGGTAAATAACATAAATACCACTTTAGGCAAAACAAATATGCCTAATAGAATAAAGTATGTGTTTTGTAAGGTTAAATTATCTGTTGTAAAATTAGATAATGACGCCATCCATATAGTATAGGCTACTATTATAATCGTAGGAATACAATATATCAGCTTCCAACTTTTTTTAAAACAATACAAATTGAAGTGTTTATAAACATAAATATCTGATAATGCGATAATTACTAATAAAGGTATTACTATTCTTGCAATCATACTTTTCTTCTTAAAATATTATGTAAAAAATCATTTATCTTTAAAAAGTAATACTCACATATATTATTAACTATAAAAAAGAATTCTTTTTATTCTCTAAAGAAAAGTTGCTCTCCCCTACTTTCGTCATCAAATATTCCCTTATTATATATATGATGCCCATTACAAATAGTATGTTCTACTTGCCAATTAAAGGTTGTACCTTCAAGAGGAGACCATCCACATTTGCTTTGTATAATATCTTTGGTAACTTGCCAGGGAGTTGTTCGACGAACAATAGCTATATCAGCCTTATACCCTTCACGTAAAAAGCCACGCTTTGCAACATGAAATAGCTTAGCAGGATTATGCGACATTAGCTCCACTACCTTGGTAATAGGTAAGTATCCTTTATCCATCAATGTTAACATCATTATTAATGAAAACTGTATCATAGGCATACCAGATGCAGCCTTGTAGCAGCCTCCTTGCTTTTGTGATAATAAATGAGGAGCATGATCGGTACCTACAACATAAACCTTACCATTAGTAAGTGCTTGTCGTAAAGCTAATTTGTCATTATAGGTTTTTACAGAAGGATTACACTTTATAAGTGCTTTTTTAGATGTATAATCATTATTATCAAACCATAAATGAGCCATGCAAGCCTCTAAAGTAATTAATTCATTATTAGGCTGAGGTACTAAGTTGAGCTCATCTGCTGTAGATATGTGGGCTATATGTAAGTGTGTGTGATAACGGTGAGCTAGGCTTATAGCTAATAGAGAAGAAGCTACACATGCTTCACGACTACGAATTTGGTAATGATATTCTATAGCAGGGTCTTCGCCATATTTTTTCTTATATAGCTCCATATTTTCAGAAATAATTTTCGAATCTTCGCAATGTGTCATTATAGGAAGATCTAAATCGTGAGCTGTACGAAAAATATTATTAAGCTGGTCTTCTTTATCCACTAACATATTTCCAGTAGAAGCTCCCATAAAAAGCTTAATACCGGGAATAAGATGACGATTGAGCTGGCTAAAAATAGGATAATTCTTATTACTTGCTCCAAAGAAAAAGCTATAATTAATATGGCTTGATAAAGCTCCTCTTTGCCACTTATATTCTAAAGCTTCTATAGAGGTAGTTGGTGGATTAGTATTAGGCATCTCCATAAAAGAAGTAACACCACCATAAGCAGCAGCTCTTGTTTCACTTTCTATATCTGCTTTATCAGTAAGTCCGGGCTCACGAAAGTGGACATGGTCGTCTATAACACCTGGCAAAATAAAACAACCTGTAGCATCTATGACTTCATCATACACCTCATCAGGCTTTTTCACACTCTTATCTTGTTGTAAGGATACTATTTTATCATCTTCAATAACTAAATTACCCACAAAGGAGTAACCCTCATTAATTATAGTACCACCTTGTATTAGTATTCTCTTCACAACCCTTTTATTTTATTTTCTTTGTAAGGTGTTTTTATTATTTAGCTTTAGCAGAGTCGCCAGCTAAATCCATTGGGGTAGGTACAGCTACATGAGAACCTAACTTTGTGGTAGGATCTGTCCCTATAGCAGGGGTTGCTGTGCCATTCATCTCTTTTTGTGTTTGCTGAAAACGTGCATAAAACTCTTTGACATGCTTATTATTCTTAAACTGCTCAGTAGCCTTTGCCATAATATATTCCACCCAAGAAGGTAGCTGATTCATAGCATTTGCATACATAACCTCGTCCATCCACACAGGATAAACATTTGGTGTACTATCATAACCTATACGGGTAAGAAATATCCAAGGACCAAGTATATTATCGAAATTGTCTATGACATACTTTGTAAATAGCTTATCACTTTTAGCATATATTCCTAAAGCCTTTTTTATAAGCTGCGCATCTACCTCATTTTCATCATGACCATTTAGTATAGCAGCACTTTCTTCATGATCAATCTCACCATACTGACTACGAATCTGATTAAATTTAGACCAAAAAGCATTTAAAGATTCATTCAAGGGAGTACCACCAACACGCTGCTGTATGTTATCAAGTCGCACTGTAATATTACCTTCTTCTAAAACTACAGGAAATTGAAGGTCGATATCGTCCATATAGATTTGAGCCATACGTACACTGTCCATTTGCCCATGAAAAGCAAACTGTCCATGGATAACGTCACAAGAGTCTATACTTATCAAAGAGTCGGCTTGATCTGTTTTAAGATAAAGTTTTCTGCCGTCTAAGCTAGAAACATTTGATGTGCCCTTGATGTCGTATGATGTAGCACAAGATGCTAAACAAACTATTAATAACAGAGCTAAGAGTATTTTATACATAAAAAAAATATTTTCAGTTTCACAAATATACTACCTTTATTGCAAGCTTAGAAAATTTTTGATAGAATTTAATCCTATAACATACCTTTTAGCGTTTTTTTGAATTATCTATTTACTTTTTTTTAGCTCACTATTTATCCTTTGGGTAGAATATAGCTCTAACACAGCGCCTATAAGCAGCAGTACTACCCAGTTGTGATGAAACACCTTAACATAAAGAGAGTAGCTACCAAGCCAGTTACTTGCAAAAGACTTTAAAAAATGGTAAGAATCTTCCAGCATAAAAGCTCCTGCTGCTATTAAGCAGACAGAGGAAAACAACATTATACGGCGTAAGCGGCACAACACAAGCTCCTTGCCTAAATACTTTTGCTTATATTGCATAGCAGAGAACATCACAGCCCCTATAAGCATTACCCAGCAACTTATTTTTGGGATAAGAAACATTGCATAAAGTATTGCACCTACTACCATAAGCAAACTACCTAAAAAATATATATATTGCTGTAATTGGTTGAGTTCTTTCATTATATTATTTTTTCGTGTTTTCTATCTGAGCTTCATCATCGCTCAAAACAAAAATGTCTTCGTCATCGGCTTTCATAAAATAACGTTCCCGTGCTATACGAGATATAGCTTTAGGATCACGCTTTATAGCACGCAGCTTATTAGTATCCTCCTTATATTGAGCATTATATTTTTTAATGCCAGCCTTTAGGTCTTCTATCTGATAATGATAACCAATGAGCTTGATAAAACTGTTGCCATCTATTACACCAACTAACAACAAGCCTAAAAAAATGGTTATTGCAAACTTAAATCTACTTAGGAAACCTAATATATCTCGTGTTACTTTGCTCACTATTTTATTTTATTTTCTGCAAAAGTAAGCAAAACTTTTCACATTAATATATATGTCCTACCCTTTTTGAGCTAATTAACAAATAATATATAAAAAAAAGAACTTACAAAAACAAATATATAATAACAGAAAATTATTGCTGTATGGTAAAGTTTTTTTCTCTTTATAAAAGAGATTGTTTTCCACCTTTTATCTACCAAACAGCAATAATTTATAAATAGGTTATTGTTTACGTATTATTTTCTTTCCTTCATCTACAGCTTGCATATTTAAAGGAATAAGACCATGATGGCGTTCGGGAAGAGTCTTATATAAAGCTTTCTCTAAACCATTGTTGCTCACTACTGGGCAAACTCCTAATAAGCCGCCAAGCACTATCATATTAAAAACTTTAGAGTTTTTTAATTCTGCAGCCTTCTCTACAGCATCTATACGATATATTTCTATATCTGTGCGAGTTGGAGGGTTAATAATACCATTACCTTCATAAATAAGAATGCCTCCAGGCTTAACCTTTTCTTCAAATTTATCTAAAGAAGGCTGATTAAGAACTATAGCTACATCATATTTACTTAGGATAGGAGAAGATATACGTTGGTCGCTCACTATAACCGTAACATTGGCAGTACCTCCACGCTGCTCAGGACCATAGGCTGGCATCCATGTAACTTCTTTATCTTCCATTAATCCAGAATAAGCAAGAATTTTCCCCATTGATAAAACTCCTTGACCTCCAAACCCACTTATAATGATTTCTTTCTTCATTTCTATGTCTTTATTTATTAATAGTGCTGGCTCTATATTAAGCTATACTTTATTAAGGAAAGCACTACTTAAAAAAAATCTATATTAAAGTCCTGTTGTATCTTTGAGATCTCCTTTTACATATTTAGGATACATATTATCACGCATCCATTCATTAGCTTTAATAGGAGAAAGTTTCCAACCACTATTACATGTAGAAACTATCTCTACAAGAGAACTACCTTTTCCTAACATGCTTGAGGTAAAAGCTTTTCTAATAGCTTTCTTTGCTTTAATGATAGCAGACATCGTTTCTACACTTTGACGTGAAACGAAACAAGTACCTTCAAGCCCACTTGCTATTTGGGTAATATTTAGTGGATATCCATGAATTTTAGGATCGCGACCATAAGGACAAGTGGCTGTCTTTTGTCCGATTAAAGTGGTAGGAGCCATTTGACCTCCTGTCATACCATAAATAGCATTATTAATGAAAATAATACTAATGTTTTCTCCCCTATTTAAAGCGTGAATTGTTTCAGCTGTACCTATACAAGCTAAGTCTCCATCGCCTTGATAGGTAAATACCAGCCTGTCTGGCCATACACGCTTAATACCTGTTGCTAATGCAGGAGCACGACCGTGAGGAGCCTCTTGCCAGTCTATATCTATGTAGCGATAAGCAAACACTGCACAGCCTACAGGTGATACTCCTATAGCCTTATCTTCCATGCCCATCTCTTCTATTACTTCTGATACTAACTTATGCACAACACCATGTGAGCAACCAGGACAGTAATGCATTGTTTCGTTGTTTAACAACTTTGGCTTTTTATATACCAAATTTTCTGGTGCAATAATATTATCTGACATAAAGCTCTCCTATTTTTTTATTAATTTTTCTTTGAGTGCAGCTATAACTTCTTCAGGATCAGGAACTATACCACCTAAACGTCCAAAATGTTCCACAGGGATAGCACCATTTATAGCAAGACGCACATCTTCTACCATTTGTCCTGCATTAATCTCGCTTGTAAGCACTCCTTTCATGTTTTTAGCAACCTTTGCTAACTGCTTAGAAGGGAAAGGCCATAATGTTATAGGACGGAACAGACCTACCTTAATACCCTGCTTACGAGCTAAACTTATAGCTTTCTCACCAATACGTGCAGCACTACCAAAACTTACTATCAGATATTCTGCATCTTCACAGTTAATAGTCTCATAACGACATTCTTTTTCTTGGATTTCTTCATACTTCTTCTGAAGATGAATATTCCTTATTTCCATTACCTCTGGTTTTAGTTCCAAAGACGTAATAATATTAGGAGTACGACCACCTTTCCTCCCATAAGTGGCCCATGGGCATTCTTTTATAATTTCTTCTTCTGTTCGGCGAGGCTTCATAGGAGGTAAAATAACTTTTTCCATCATTTGCCCAATCACACCATCAGATAAAATCATTGCAGGATTGCGATATTTAAAGGCTAACTCAAAAGCTAAATCGACAAAGTCTGCCATTTCTTGTACTGAATTAGGAGCTAAGACTATAACATAATAATCGCCATTACCACCACCACGAGTAGCTTGGAAATAGTCACTTTGACTAGGCTGGATAGTACCTAATCCAGGACCACCACGCTGAACATTTACAAAAACTCCAGGTAGCTCGGCACCTGCTAAATAGCTAATACCTTCTTGCATTAATGCGATACCAGGAGAGGACGAAGATGTTAACACTCGTTTGCCCGCACCTGCTCCGCCATATACCATATTAATAGAAGCTACTTCGCTTTCTGCTTGTAGAACCACCATTCCTGTTGTTTCCCAAGGTTTTAAAACGGCAAGAGTTTCGATTATCTCGCTTTGTGGAGTAATAGGATAACCAAAATAAGCATCAGTACCACATCTTATGGCAGCATGTGCTATAGCCTCATTACCCTTCATTAGTTTTATTTCTTGTTCTGCCATAATTTATTCCTCTACTTTTTTCCTATAAACTGTAATACAACCATCTGGACACACCACTGCACATGATGTGCAGCCTATGCAGTCTTCTGGCCTCTCAGAAACCATATAAGCATAACCATGTGTGTTTACTTTCTTCTTGACTATCGCTATAACATCTTTTGGACAAGCCACAAGACATAGCTGACACCCTTTACAACGGTCAGTATCTATAACGATAGCACCTTTAATCTTGCTCATTGTTTTTGAAATTTAAGGATTATAAGCGTCTTTATTATAGAAATTAAACATATCATCTAACATCTGCTTAGCTTCTACCGCAGGAGAATTAGCATCAAGCTCTATTGCTTCCAAATAGCAATTCATAGCGTTTTGCCAATCACCACGCCTTCGGTAATCATTACCTAATCGATAATATTCTTCTGCTGTCATAATTTCGCTTGCGTTTTTATTTATAATATTCTTTCTTCCCAGCAGATAAGGTATTTTTCATAAGGGAACATATAGTCATAGGACCAACACCTCCAGGTACTGGAGTAATGTAAGAGCAAAGAGGTGCAACCTCATCAAACTTAACGTCCCCTGTTAATTTAAATCCTTTTTTAGCTGTAGAATCAGGAACTCGCGTTGTACCTACATCAATTACTATGGCACCTTTTTTTACCATATCTTTTGTAACAAAATTAGGTACACCTATAGCTGCTATAATAATATCTGCTGCACGACATTCCTCTTTTAATGTTTTTGAATGAGAATGGCATACCGTAACAGTAGCATCTCCTAAATGTTTTTGCATCATTAGTTGTGCCATAGGTTTACCCACTATATTACTTCTACCCAATATTACACACTTCTTACCTGAAGTAGAAATATTATAATAATTTAGTAATGTGAGTATTCCCAGTGGCGTTGCTGAAATAAAACATGGAAGCCCTATTACCATTCTACCAACATTGATAGGGTGAAAACCATCAACATCTTTTCTATAGTCAATGGCCATTATGATTTTTTGTTCATCAATGTGCTTTGGCAAAGGCAACTGAACAATGAATCCATCTATATCATTGTCATTATTCAATTGATCAACGCAAGCAAGCAACTCTTCCTCTGTTACATTTTCTTCGAAACGGATTAAAGTAGATTTAAAGCCACATTGCTCGCAAGCAATAACCTTGTTTTTTACATAAGTTTCGCTGCCTCCATCATGCCCTACAAGAACTGCTGCTAAATGAGGCTGCTTGCCACCTTTAGATAATATTTCTTTTACTTCTGCTGCTATTTTTTGCTTTATAGCATAAGCGGTAGCTTTACCATCGATCAATTGATATTCCATAGTTATATTTTTTAGATTTATAATTTATTCAAATTTGGCAAATCAGGCATATTTGACATATTCTTTAAACTTTTCATTCTGCTCATCATACCTGCCATTTTAGAACCAGTAACCATCTTCATCATTTTACGAGTTTGGTCAAACTGCTTTAGCAAGCGATTAACTTCCTGAATGTCAGTGCCAGAACCTTTTGCTATACGACGCCTACGTATGTTATTAAGTATTTCCGGGTTAGTACGCTCTTTAGGAGTCATACTTTGTATGATAGCTTCTATTCCTTTAAAAGCGTTGTCGTCTATGTCAACGTCTCTAATGGCTTTACCTACACCAGGTATCATAGAAGCTAAATCCTTTAAATTACCCATTTTCTTAATCTGCTGTATCTGATTGTAGAAGTCGTTAAAGTCGAACTTGTTTTTTTGTATCTTCTTTTGTAAACGTTTAGCCTCTTCTTCATCAAACTGCTCCTGGGCACGTTCAACAAGAGAAACAACGTCTCCCATACCTAAAATACGGTCTGCCATACGTTCAGGATGGAACACATCAATGGCGTCCATCTTTTCGCCTGTACCTATAAACTTGATAGGCTTTGTTACTACAGTACGGATAGAAAGAGCTGCACCACCGCGAGTATCACCATCAAGCTTGGTAAGAACAACTCCGTCAAAATCTAATCTGGAGTTAAATTCCTTTGCTGTGTTTACTGCGTCCTGACCAGTCATAGAATCTACCACAAATAAGGTCTCATCAGGGGTGATATGATTTTTCAAGCTTTCTATCTCGTTCATCATATCCTCATCAACAGCTAAGCGGCCTGCTGTGTCGATAATTATAACATCATTTCCCTTACTCTTTGCTTCTGCTATTGCATGAGTAGCTATTTCGTTTACATTCTTATTGCCAGCTTCGCTATATACAGGTACATCTACTTGCTCTCCTACAACTTTCAATTGATCTATAGCTGCAGGACGATAAACATCGCATGCAACAAGCAAAGGCTGCTTATGATTTTTTGTCTTAAGCATTTTAGCTAACTTGCCCGCAAAAGTAGTTTTACCAGAACCTTGCAAACCACTCATTAAGATTATGGCAGGACGGTTTTCCAAACTCATTCCTACTGCTTCGCCACCCATTAAAAGAGCTAACTCATCGTGTACTAACTTCACCATAAGCTGACCAGGCTTAACAGCTGTAAGAACATTCATTCCGAGAGCCTTTGCCTTAACCCTATCAGTAAAAGATTTAGCTACTTTGTAGTTAACATCAGCATCAAGCAGTGCTCTGCGCACATCTTTTAGTGTTTCTGCAACATTGATTTCTGTTATCTTACCTTCACCTTTAAGGATTTTAAACGAGCGCTCTAAACGATCACTTAGATTTTCAAACATTGTTTTAAAAGTATACTTATTTATTTCGAAAATATATCGCAAAGATAATAAAAACAAAAGAAAATATCAAACACTTTATAGCCTTTTTTATATATTTTATTCTGGCGGATTAATTAAAGTAACTATATAATAGGCTTTTATATAAAAAAAACTACTATTGACTATCACACTAAAAAAAAGAAACTAAAACCTCTTGTAAGATTTATTTTTACAGTGAAAGGCTTATCTCTAATTATACAAAGGCAGATACTTTCACATGCAATTAAGCATATATGAGAAGCAAAAATAATCTATTTTTATACCAAAAATAGATTAAAAATAAAATAAAAATAGGTTATTTTTATTTTATGTACTTATCTTATTATCATCTAAACTATTATTATTAGCATAAAAAAAAAGCTGTGTTCAATATTGGCTTTAGTAGCTGTTTTTATAAAGATTGTATTAAACTAAAAAATAAGACAAAGACATTTTTTTTTATTATCATCTTTATTTATATAAAAGGAAAAGTAAATAATGTTTTTTGAAAAAAAATATTTTATTGATAAATGAATGGAAAAATGGACTTAATATACCATTTACATCAAAAAAAAACAATAAATTTGCAATAAAAATAAAGAAAAGATGGAATTTTTTATAAGTCTAAAAAACGAAAAGATAGGTCCTTATACCATTAAAGAGCTTAAAGAGCGTAATCTTGATGCAGCTACTCTTGTTATGTCTGTAAACGATACTAAATGGGTGCCGGCATGGCAAGTAGAAGAGTTGCGCCCTATACTTGAACATGAGGCTAATCTAAAGACAAACAACATACCCGATGAGCTTACCTCTAAAAATATCCAGACTGATAATACTAAAGCAGAAGAAGACTTTTCTTATGTAAAGGCAAAACCAATATATAATAACGCTACCACCCAAGAGCATGAGCCTAACTTTCAGTCTGTAAAAAAGAAAAAGTCGCATGGCTGCCTTATAGGCTTTATTTCTTTAGTTGTTATTTTGCTAATATTATGTTTTACATGTCCTTCTAAAGATGATCACAAAAAGGCTTTAACAGATGTGATAACACAAACTTTAGATGATGCAAAACAAAAACTAAATGATGATTCTGACCTTACAGGTATTGATCAAACTTTTACAACGATGTTTCTTTCTTCTATAGATCAAGTGGTCAAATCGTCTATAGACAGCTTACTGAAGGTAAATAATTATGGAGTTTTCTCTATTGGAAAAATAAATTTTGCAGGACAGGAAAAGATAGTATCTTTAGGTATCCTTAATCATGTCTTTACTTTAGATAAACAAGATATAGAACAAGAAATTAATAGAAGGCTTCAAGCAGGTAATAATATCCAAAAAGGAAGTAAGCTAAAACAAGGCATAAAAGGGTTGATAGAAGACGGCATTATACCGCTTACCAAATCGCTTAAAGATGTTATAGGGTCTACCATTAACGATCTTATAAACGAAGGCGACAATAACAATCAAGAGCCAGCTGACTCCATTTAATATATATAGATCTATTTTGTTATTATAGTAAAGCGAAGATTAACGTTTTAAAAAGTCAGTCTTAGCACCAAAGGAAGATGATCGCTAAAGCCGCTATTATATCGCAACCCATTATAGTTGCGACGTGGTTTCACACCACCATATTTCGTATCTTCTTCTAACAAAAAAGGGGTATCGTTAATGGAACACGATTTTATATTTGAGAGCAAATTAAGTGATATTAAAAAGTGGTCTAAGCTCCCCCACTCTCCTTGAAAGCGATAAGTGCCCATAGCTCCATGTGTACCTTGTGCTTTTTCAGATATATCTATTATATTATGTTTGCAGATGCGGCGCAAAGCAGGTGAAGAGGCATAGTCGTTAAAATCGCCCATTATCAGTATTTTAGAGTTATTATTTATTTTTCTAATAGAGTCTATCGAATGGCACAACACATCGGCTACATGCAATCTAAAAGGTCGAGATTGCAATTCTCCACCCGATTTGCTTGGTGCATGTAATAAAAAAACATGAAGAGTATCTCCGCTCACTATTTCTCCTTCCACATGTAAAATATCACGTGTTGGCTTCATTCCTTTTAGTGGCTTCACTTTAATAGTATCGGCTTTTAATACTTTAAATGAAAAAGGAGAGTAAAGTAAAGCTACATCTATTCCGCGTTCATCGGGAGAATTAGTCATTATATATTCGTAACGTGCTTTTCGCAATAAAGAACGTTTTGTAAGATCAAATAATACGGTATCATTTTCCACCTCACATAATCCTACAATATCTGGCACAGACCACCCTACACTATCCTTACCACAAGAAAGTATTTCTTTACCTATCTTATTTATTTTTTCCCAATACCTTGTCTTTGTCCAATGTCGCATACCATTAGGTAAGAATTCTGTATCGTTTTTCAGGCTATCATGTCGTACATCAAACATATTTTCGGCATTAAGCTCTACTACAACTATTTTTGTTTGAGCTAAAAGGCTAAAAGGTAAAAATATGAAAAAGAATGTAAGCAAAAATATTTTCATATTCACAAGACTAATATTCTTATTGTTACAGGAAAGAGGTGTGTTATCTAAAATATCTCTTAATGAATGTTTTTTACATTTTATTGTTAATAATAGACAACTGCTGACGTAGGCTTTCCTCGTGTATAAGTTCGAACACTTGTGCTACAAAATCTATATTCATTCCACAAAGACCAGCCTGAACTCCTCGCTTTTCTAAAATTTCCTTATACCTATTCGATTGTAAAACAGTCATATTATGTTTCTTTTTATAAACTCCTATTTCCCTGCAAATACGAAATCGCTTAGCCAGCAAGTCCATTAAGCTGTTATCTAAGTCGTCTATCTGTGAGCGTAACTGCCTAATACCTTCTGTAGAAATAGACTCATTTCTTACTATTAATAAAGACAAAATGTAATCTAATATATCAGGAGTAACCTGCTGTGCAGCATCACTCCAAGCGCAATCAGGGTTGCAATGACTTTCTATTATTAAGCCATCAAAGCCTAAGTCCATAGCTTGTTGGCAAAGTGGTGCTATTAATTCGCGGCGTCCTCCTATATGGCTTGGGTCGCATATAATAGGAAGTTGTGGTATACGGCGACGTAATTCTATAGGAATTTGCCACATAGGGGGGTTGCGATAGACCTTATTATCATAAATAGAAAAGCCACGGTGTATAGCTGCTAAACGCTTAACACCTGCTTGGTTAAGACGTTGTAAAGCTCCTATCCATAGCTCTAAATCAGGGTTGATAGGATTTTTTACAAGTACAGGAATATCTACTCCTTGCAAGCTATCTGCTAAAGCCTGCATAGCAAAAGGATTTGCAGATGTTCGAGCACCTATCCATAAGATGTCAATATTAGAGGCTAAAGCTAACGATACGTGTTCAGGGGTAGCCACTTCTGTAGCTACAAGCATACCTGTAAAGTCTTTTACTTTCTTTATCCAAGGTAAAGCAGCCTTTCCCTTTCCCTCAAAGCCACCGGGTTTAGTGCGAGGTTTCCATACTCCTGCTCTAAAGACGTGGCAGCCTTTAGCGGCTAAACTCTTAGCAGTAGTCATCACTTGTTCCTCTGTTTCAGCAGAACACGGACCTGCTATTATTATAGGACGTTCCTTATCACATGGTATATTTAATGGTTTTAAGTTAAGCTCCATATACTTGTTTTTTTTTATCCTCCTTTTTTATATATATTTTTTAATGCACCATTTTATATGCATTTATATATCCATTTTGTTATAAACCGTATCCCCTCGCCTAACCATAATACTAAAGAAGTGATAATGATAATAAGTACCCAGTCTATAACACTGAGTGGAGATACATTAAACATCTCACCTCCCAACTGTACAATAGCTATTTGTCCTACAAGGATAAAAGCCGCAATAAACAAAAATCCTTTACATCCTTTTAAATGGAAAGCACTACGGCCTGTACAGAAAGCACGAGCATTAAACATGTTCCAAAACTGAAGCATCACAAAAACAGTAAAAAATATACTAAGTTCATAAGCAGTCATACCCTTATCAGCGTGATGGCTAAGATGGAACAAATCAGTTACGTGTAAAACAGTATAGTGTTCTAAAACAAATAATAACGCTACCAATACTAAGAAGAATGCACCTCCCATAAGAAAAATATTTTTTTTCATTGCAGGTGATATGATAAAAGCAGACCGCTTGCGTGGGGCATCTTCCATTACTCTTTTAGAAGGAGGTAAAGAAGCCAAAGCCATTGCTGCAAATGTGTCCATGATGAGGTTTACCCATAGCATTTGTGTTACTGTTAATGGGCTTTGTGTCCCCATAAAAGCACCTATCAAAACTATTAAGCATGCTGCTACGTTTACGGTCATCTGAAAAAGTATAAACCGTTGTATGTTTTGATAAAGCGAGCGCCCCCACATGACTGCACGTCCTATAGAGTTAAATGAATTGTCTATAATGGTAATATCAGATGCTTGCTTGGCTACACTTGTGCCATCGCCCATTGAAAGACCTACATGTGCAGCTTTTAACGCAGGAGCATCATTAGTGCCATCACCAGTTACAGCTACTACCTGATTACATTTTTGTAATGCTTCTACTAAGCGTTTTTTGTCCATAGGACGCGCTCGGGCTATTATCTTTAGGTCAAGTACGCAGCTTTGTAGCTCTTCATCTGTGAGCTGTTCAAATTCTGCACCTGTTATTATATGATTTTCTTTATCAACATCATCATTCCATAATCCCACTTCTCGCCCTATCTCTTTTGCCGTGCCAGGTGTGTCTCCTGTAACAATTTTTATATCTATTCCTGCTTTTAAACACTCTTTAATAGCAAAAGGCACATCAAGGCGTACAGGATCGGATATAGCAACAATGCCTATAAAAGTTAAGCCACGCTCATTACCATTAAAAGAAGCCATAAGTTTTTCTATAGGATTATTATGTTGTAATATTTCCTCTCCCTCGTTTATTATATAATATGCAAAACCAAGTGTACGCATAGCTTTGTTTTGCCATGTAAGCAATTGTTTGTCTATGTTATCCCATTTTGCTTCGCCTGCTATCTCTTTACATTTGTTGCGTATAATATCTGTCGCGCCTTTCACATAAAGCACATATTTATTAGGTAGACAAGCAGTTTTTACAAGTGTAGCCATATATTTACGCTCAGTAGAAAAAGGTATTTCATCTATTATCTCTGCTTCTTGTCTTAAAAGGCGATAATCTTCTTTTTGGTCTTTGAGCCATAAAAGCAATGCTCCCTCTGTGGGATTACCTATAGCCTGTGGACGCTTAGGCTCTGTTAGGTCAAGTTCTGCTGTAGTGTTTACAGCTATTCCCTCTATAAAACATTTATTAATAATGTTATCATTGCTACACTTATATACTTTATTTACTCGCATTTGGTTTTGTGTTAGCGTGCCTGTCTTGTCTGTACATATTACAGTAGTAGCCCCCATCGTTTCACATGCGTGCATCTTACGAACAAGATTATTATTCTTGAACATACGGCGCATAGAGTAAGCTAAGCTCAACGTAACAGCCATAGGCAATCCTTCAGGTACTGCTACTACAATAAGTGTAACACATATCATAATAGATGTAAGAAGATATTGTAAAAAATATATCCAGCTAAAATCGAAAGAAACAAAATACATTACCATTCTTCCTATAAGGATAAGTGCAGCTATAACATAGCTACCTATAGTAATTAGTTTAGATAGTTTGTTGAGTTGTTCTGTGAGTGGAGTTTTTACGTTATTATCTATTTGGGTTGCAACGAAAACTTTACCATTCTCAGTGTTATCACCCACACGGTCTACTTTAAACATGCCATGTCCTTCCATTACTTTTGTACCACGCAAGACATGATTAGTAGGGAAAGTTGCATCAGGATCGAAATCATCAGGATTAACGCTCTTATGGCATATAGGCTCTCCTGTGAGAGTAGACTCGTCTACATTTAACGCAATGGCCTCAAGAAGTTCTCCGTCGGCAGGTATTTCTGCTCCTGTATTGAGTAACACTATGTCGCCTACTACAATATCTTTTTTAGCTACTTTAGTAGTATTACCATTCCTAATAACCTCTACAGGATCATCATCGTTTATTTTGTTTAATATAGAAAATGCTTTATTTGCTTTTTCCTCAAAAAAGAAAGCCATACCCGTGGCAAGAAAAATAGCTATAAATATGCCCATTGGCTCAAAGAAAACACTCTTTTCGCCATGCATTCCAAAATATTCATACAAGGAAATTCCAGTAGAAAACACTCCTGCTATAATAAGTATTGCAATGAGTGGATCTTCTAACTTGGTAAAGAAACGTTTCCATAGCGTATCTTTTTGGGGTGGTGTAATGATGTTTTCACCATATTTTAATCTGCTTTCTGTAACCTCTCTGTCGCTAAGTCCGGTGTATGTTTTGTTTGGTTTCATAACTGTTCTGTATTGTTTTTTAAAGTTTTTATTATGCTTTTTTCAGGTGTAAGGCTAATTGAAAAAGAGAAGGAATAAAGATACATAGAGAGAAAAATATACCTCCATACATTAGCTGGTTATTACCATGGAAAAGATCTATAAGTTTTCCATCAGATATTTCAGGCATAATGTGAAACATTATATAAGCTATAGTATTATTTACCCAATGTACAATAACTCCTGGTATAATGCTATAAGTGCGATAATACATCCAGCCAAGTATTAACCCTATGATAAAAGCATGAATGCCTTGTGCCAAATTAAAATGAATAAAGCCAAAGAGAAAAGCTGAAATAATAATACCTACCCAGTGCTGTTTACCTTTAAAAGTCTTAAGAAGTAAGCGTAAGATGGCTCCTCTAAAAACAAGCTCTTCTGTAACAGGTGCTAAGATACCTATAAAAATATATCCCCATGGCTCTTTCATGATGTTTTTAAACAACTCTTCATTTTGTTTTGGCATAGTAAGATTAATATGCTCATAGATATATTCAAAAGGAAGGATAGAACCTATAGCTAAGAGTATGGCCCAAGTAAGTACTGCCCAAGGGCGAGATTTTATATAATTAGTAGAAATAATTGCCCAGTTGAGTTTTAGGAAAAGTATTATAGTAAAAATGCTACTAAGTGCGTTTATTATGCAAAGCAAAATGTTTTTTTCGCCTGTGCTAAGACTTGCCATTACTGTTTCTACACTTTGGTGTGAAAACCCAGCATATATACTCGCACAAATAATATTAAAGCCTATTTGTAATAAAACGAATATAGCAACAAAAAGAATACTGTATAAAACACTATTTAAGAATTGTTTATTTACCATTTTTCGATATATTTGTTTTTATTGAGAGAGTTTTTTTAGAATTGTTTCATGTTATATACTTTCCTTTAATATTTCCTCACATTGCTTTTTATCATTAGCTAACTGCGAAGAGAGAGCAGAAAGGGTGTCGAACTTCCTCTCTCCTCTAACACGCTGAATAAAAGATACTTTAATGTTATGCCCATAAAGAGATTTATTAAAGTTGAAAATATTAGTTTCTATGCAAAGAGTTTTGCCATTATATGTGGGACGAACGCCTATGTACAACATACCATTTAGCCATAATGGAGAAAGGTCTGTTTTTACTTTTACAGCATATACCCCTTCTGCAGGTATAAGCTGAAAACAAGTTTTTCTATCTATGTTTGCGGTAGGATAACCCAGCTTATGACCATTATGGTATCCTTCTATTACTTGTCCCTCTATAACATAATTATAGCCAAGAGCTTTATTAGCTGCTTTTATTTCACCTAAAGTTATTAATCGTCTAATTACAGATGAGCTTATATGCTCTTTATTACTATTAAGCTCTGTTGCTTTTATAACTTCTATTCCCAATTCTTGCCCATACCGTTGATAATCGTCAAAGCTTTCTTTACAGCCATAACCAAACTTATTATCATAACCTATAATAAGTTTTGTAACATGTAGCCGCTCTGATAATATAGATTGCATAAAGTCTTTTGCGTGAAGTAAGGATAAAGCTTTGTCAAAATGAAGAATTATACAAATATCCACCCCTGTAGCCTCTATAAGTTTAATCTTTTGAGTAAAAGAAGAAAGAAGAGATAGGTGCTGATGAGGGTGTAATACTTGGCGAGGGTGATTATCGAAAGTTATAACTGCTGATTGCATGCCTGAGAAGCGAGCTTTTTGTTTCACCTCTTCTATTAAGAAGCGATGCCCTCTATGTACACCATCAAAGAAGCCTATTGTTGCTACTAAAGGAGGAAGATAATTGTTAACCTCATCATTTAAGTATATTATTTTCACTATATATTCTTTTGTTCTATTGATAATTTTAATATATTATGGATTAACCATATATTATAAGGTAAGTGTTTTTTATAAAAAAACCGAAACTTATATACATCTTTTTGCTTTTTAGGCATTCACTTTAAGTTGTAATATCCTTTAACTTATACTGTAATATTTACTTCTAAGAAAATCTTTTGTGTGTTTGTGCATTGCCCTTGCCTTTATTAAAAGCATAAGAAATTTCTTGTGCAAAGGTACATAAAACCACTCTAATGATAAGGCTCTATTACCAAAATAGTGTTAAAACGAAAAAAAATAAACAGCTACTGTGTGTTTTTTCATTTTTATTTATTACCTTTGCAAGCGTAAATAAAAACAAACATATCGCGGACTTGTAGCTCAGTTGGTTAGAGCAACAGACTCATAATCTGGAGGTCACAGGTTCAAGCCCTGTCTGGTCCACAAAAACAATTGATGAGTTACAGTAATGTAACTCATTTTTTTTGTCTTATAGCTAAATTTAAACTACCCTTATTAAGAAACCTCACATAAAAAAAAGGTTTTTCTCAAGAAGAACAATTCCACTTATCTAATATTTTTTGTAAATTTGCGAGAAACATTCGTTTTATATATTTCCTACTATGTCCGAGATTATAGATATACTCGAAAATAAATGGGTCAGTCGTAAAACCCAGTTGCAAGCCCTCTCCTCTCAGGCACATAATTTCATAAGTATTTGTTATCTTTGCA
>NZ_JBWPJP010000012.1:0-66167 GCF_056583855.1 Prevotella sp. C0209C1
TACATTTATATATTATTACTTTTATTTATTTTTATATTCATGTTTCGCTGCAATTATGCTTACAAACCATCAGAAAGATGGATAAAACGCCAAGCGGACAAGTTTTTTTATCTCTTTCGCTAAAAAAGTAAGCATTGCGAAGAACCGATAAATGTTATATTCAATAATCATTCTAACCGTTTTTAACTCCAATTCTATCCTTTTAACGCACTTATTCTAACGTTTTAACAGGTTTGCGCTGCTTTTACAACTCTCATTTTTCGGATATTTTCCTTTTCTCCTACCACCCGAGTGATATTCTAAAATTTTCCAGACCTCAAAGAGTTCTTTTTCTTGCTCACATCTGCTTTTTAGTCTGCTATCACCCAAAAATAGCTTTAAGCGAATCGTGCGCTGCTCGTTTCTGCGCTCTGAAAAATTCATCTCTGCGGTCTTACCCTAAAGTTCGCCCCTATTTTTGCCCCCTGCCTGCGGCGATGTGGTGGAGTGGGGTGAGTTATGCGCTGCCTATCTCTGCGCTCTTACCCTACAAATCCACTCCCTGTTTTTGCCCCGTGCGTGTGGTTATGAGGTAGGGTAGTGAGGGGTATGCTGCCTATTTCTATGCTCTAAAAAGCGCGGCTGAGAAATCTGTAATCCTCGTTTATGCGTTCTGCACTGCCTATCTCTATGCTCTTGCCCTAAAGTTCGCCCCTGTTTCAGCCCCCTACCTGCGGCTATGGGGTGGAGTGGGGTGAGTTCTGCGCTCTGAAAAATTCATCTCCGCGCTCTTACCTTAAAGTCCGCCCCTATTTTTGCCCCCTGCCTGCGGCGATGAGGTGGAGTAGGGGTGGGGTTATGCTGCCTATCTCTATGCTCTAAGCCTCTGGTATGAATCTTCATTACACCAAAGGCGCACCCACTAATAAGCTCTCTCTAAAGCCCTGCGAAGCAAAGCCATAGGAAGCACCGTTAAAACCAAACCTGCAATGCTACCCATATTAACATAAGTGGCTATCTCTGATAAGGTAAGCCCACTTGCAACATTATATAAATAATAGTTTAACAAGCTCACACCGCCCAGCAACACTGGCGACAAAGCAAGCCACAAACCATAGATGCGCATCTTGCCCACATAGCTACATGATATTACTATGCCTAAAAACACCATTGCCAAAGCTGCAAAACTCCCAGCATAACCGCAACACAACGCTGAAACGTTTACAAACCCTCTGCCTAAAAAGCCCCATACAGGCAAGCCTAACACCACCTTTACAAAGCTAAGCACCATTATCACTGTCAGCAGCACAAAGCTCAACACTCTGCCACGCTTAAAAAAACACCTACTTAAAATGCCCCACATCGTAAGCGAAGCCGCCAAACTTATAACGCCCTCTGCGATTGTTACCGGAGAAACTCCCTGAGAAGCATCAAGCATAGCTCCCGATCCTTGAAAAGCCTCCATAGCTCCTTGCAAGACACCCCCAACGTGAGCACTCTCACCCTCGCTCACCCAGCCATCTAATACGCCCAATATCTTAGACGCACCATACAGCCCCAAGCTCCAAGAGAAAGCCTCACTCTGTAAGCCATTAACTAAAAATGTATTTATCTTCATATATATTTATATAAAAACATATCTTTATATTTACGCTTACATATAGCATAAATACTTTTTTATATATGCAAATATACACTTATTTATCTAAATAACAAAATATACTTTTATCTTTTTAAGCATTACTATAAAAACATATTACCATAAAAAGATATTTAAGCATATATACAATTATACATTCATCTATACACATACATATATATTTATATATTTATTAGCAATTCTTTTTATAAAAGCGTATATATATATTTATATAAAACGCGCAAAAAGAAAGAAACGGGGCAATAAATATAAACGTATAAATATATATTTGTATAACAAATTCCGCATATAATATATAAAAGTATGAATGTATAAAAATATAATAACTTATAAATCAGTTAAATATAACATACAAAACGAAGATAAAACCAGAGCTATAAAAAAGAAGTAGGGTGGGGAAGTGGAAATATATATTTATATAAAAGTTTATGTAAATATATAAACTATCAAAACAAAACTATATGTATATAAACATATAAATATATAAAAAACCAAACACCTGCACGCGCCCTACACCAAAAACTGCTCCCGTCAAAACCACTATCCACACTAAAACGCAAACCATACTAAAACCTTCCACCCATTAAATAACCTCCACCATCAAAAAAATCCTATACCAACACCGCTCTAAACATAACTATTTAAATAGAAATATATACGCCAAAAAACATAAAAATATAAATATATAAATAAATATTAATACAAAATAAAGTGAATACAACTGTATTTTTATATTCGTATATAAATATATATTTTTATAAAAGCACACATATATAAACCCATAAAACGCACAAAAAACCTCTCTCTACACTACCAAAAACACCCCAAAAAGCACCTTTATGCCCCTTAAAAACGCCTTAAAAGCCCCCCAAAAAGCCCCCTTTTCCCACAAAAAAAACAAAAGAAACACCACCTAAACCCCATAAAAACTATAAGAGAAAACCTAAAAAAACATTGCTGCGACATTTAGGGAGCATCGCCTAAAAAAGCCCTTTTTTAAAAGTCATCACTGCCCACTTTCCTAAATAAAAAATAAAAGAAAAAGCTCTCGTCTTCATTACTTTGATATCATTAGTATATATCACTTATATAGACTTATATAGCGACTTGGTAACATACTTACTCTAAGAGAGTTGCAACAACGTTGTGCGACATAAAGGGAACTTACCCGCGACATAAAAGGAACTTGACTGCGACATAAAAGGAACTATCTCACGACAAAAACGGAGCAAATCCTTTACTACTGCGACTTTTAGGGAACTATGCCCCGACAAATATGGAAGAAATACGTTTTTTTATGTAATTATTCCGACAAAATAGGGATATTTTTCCTTTTTTTGTCGCCGATGAGTTTTGGAGAGTATGAAAAGGGCTAAAAATTTCATTACTTCGCATCAGGTTCTTGCGCTTTCTTATAAGCGCGTAAAACACTATTATACCGATTTTTATTTAATTCTATATTTTTACAACGCGACAAATTAGGAGGATTAATTGTACAATAAAATTCTACAATGTGCGACAAATTGGTAAGATTTGACATTTTTTTTACAAACAATGCTTTATCCTACTTTTTTAATCTATTTTTGGCTGCTTACTTATGTATTATAGCTTTTAAAGGGGCTTCTTGTCGCTTCCTTTTTCAGTGCTCTTTCTT
The DNA here is from genome assembly GCF_056583855.1 of Prevotella sp. C0209C1. Lineage (NCBI taxonomy): Bacteria > Pseudomonadati > Bacteroidota > Bacteroidia > Bacteroidales > Prevotellaceae > Prevotella > Prevotella sp. C0209C1. The sequence continues at coordinate 3,294 of NZ_JBWPJP010000012.1, forward strand.
GTGGGTTTTTCCTCTTGTTTATGAGGGTACACCAAAGTGGGGTTTATCGTTGCGATGAGCAGGTGTAGTGTATTGAGCTGTTGTGAGTGTGGGGTTGTGAGGAGCAGGGGTGAGAGCAGGAAAGGGGTGGGTGTAAAGCTGCGAGGTGGTGGGTTAGGGTTGTGAGGAGCAGGGGTGGAAGCAGGAAAGGGTGAGATTGAGGGCTGTAAGGGGTGGGGTCGGATTGTGATGGATTGGCTGTGGAGTTTGCAAGGTGGTGGGGAGAGCAGGGAAATGGTTGATTTTGATGGCTGTAGGGGGTGGGTGTAAAGCTGCAAGGAGCAGGGGTAGGAGCAGGGAAGTGGTGGGGGTGATAGCTGCAAGGTAGTGGGGCGGGGTTGCAAGGAGCAGGGGTGGGAGCAGGGAAGGGTTAGGAGTGAGGGGGTGTGAGGTAGTGGGTGAGAGTTGCAAGGAGCAGAGGCGGGAGCAGGGAAGTGTTAGGAGTGAAGGCTGTAGGGGGTGGGGGTAAAGCTGCAAGGTAGTGGGCGGGGTTGCAAGGAGCAGGGGTAGGAGCAGTAAAGTGGTGGGAGTGATAGTTGCAAGGTGGTGGGGCGGGGTTGTGAGGTGTCGGGAGTGAGTGCTGTGAAGTGCAGGCTGTTAGGGCTGCGAAGTAGTGTGGAGAGTAGTAAAGTGTAGGGAGTGAGGGTTGTGAGGTAGTGGGTGAGAGTTGTGATGAGCAGGGGTGGGAGCTGTAAAATGTAGGGAGTTGGGGTTATAAGGTAGTGGGGCGGGGTTGCAAGGAGCAGGGGTGGAGCAGTAAAATGTAGGGAGTTAGGGTTGTGAGGTAGTGGGGCGGAGTTGTGATGGCAGGGGTAGGAGCAGGGAAGTGTAGGGAGTGAGGGTTGCAAGGAGTAGGGGTAAAGCTGCGAGGGGGTGGGTTATGAGCAGGAATACGAAGGAGTGTATGGTGTGGTGTGATAAAAAAGGAGAGTGTAAAAATGTTCGGTTTCATCGTTGCTGGCATCTTTTTTCTGTTTGCCGACATTGTATGGTGGGGTAATCTTAGGCGTGGAAAGCGCGTAGGCATGGTTTCGCGTAGCAGAAGGCTGATAGGTAATCTGAAAGAGAAATGGCACAGTGTAGCAGATATGTATCGCATCTCGTGAGCAGCGGCGACAAAAAGGGAAGAGATTAATAAAAATATTGATGACAATTCGTTACCATACCAAAAAAAAATAGTGCAGAATAAGAGGCTGACGAAATGTCTCCAGTCCTCTTGTTCTTACAAAATAGTATAACACTTGTGCGCTTGTCAGTGTGTAACTGCTGATTTTATAAGCATTGGTCGGCTGCCTCTCGTAAACTTTTATAATGAGGCGTTCTGCGTCAATAGTTAATTGCTACCTTTATGGTAACATCAGCGAAATGGCTATATATGGGAATTATCATCACGAAGAGGTTAAGCAGTATGGTAGCAAAGTGAAGAAAAAAGTATTTGTTAGTTAAGCAAAAAATTATAACCTTTGCAGAAAAATAAAGCTACAACGATATATGGAGGTACAAAAAATAAAACCGTCTCAAGATGCGCTCTACAGGTTTTTATTGGAGCATGACGTAAAAATTTCACGCTTAGCGGAATTAATGTGCCTACAATTAAGGGAATAAATTTTTTATTATTTGTATTTTTGTAGGTGTGAAGAAAACATTTTTCTTTTCTCTTCTTGTGTTTCTGTGCAGGAAGTGTAATGCTTTTTCCAGTGTGAGAATGCAAGAGTGGAAAGACTTTTTTTTAAATTAAAAATATTGGTATGGCTATAATACGTAAGGTGTTGGGTAAGAGTCCGCGTTGGGGTAAAGGTTGTTTTTTAGCGGAGAATGCGGCGTTGCTGGGCGATGTTGTTATTGGCGATGACGTGTCGGTGTGGTATGGTGCTGTGTTGCGTGCCGATGTTGATGGCATACGTATAGGCAATAGGGTAAATATTCAGGACGTGGCTTGTGTGCATCAGAGTGGTGGCTGTGTGGCAGTGTTAGACGATGATGTCAGCATAGGGCATGGTGCAATAGTGCATGGTGCTCATGTGTGTTCAGGAGCTCTTATAGGTATGAATGCTGTGGTGCTGGATAGGGCTATAGTGGGTCAGGGCAGTATAGTGGCAGCAGGTGCTGTGGTCTTGGAGGGCACGCAGATAGGTCAGGGAGAGCTGTGGGGCGGCGTTCCTGCCCGTAAACTAAAAGATGTACCACAGGAGAAGGCAGCAGCGTATGCAGCCCATTATATGGTGGCAAAAGGCTGGTATGAGGACGAGTAAAGGAATGGCGGAAAGGTAGGAAAGTTCCTTTTTTGTCGCCACAAAGGGGTGATTTTGCTGTTGCCTACTTTTATGGCTCGTGTAAAAGTTCTGAATATTAAGTTGTTAGGTAGCTGTGTGGCGGCAGCAGAAAAGTTGATGTATTGCGGCATAAAAGTTGATGTATTACAGCATAAAAGTTGATGTTTTACAGGGTAAAAGCTGATGTTTTAGAAAGGTTGTTTTTTGGAAGATAGTTCTTTTTTTTATTTTTTCTGCGTGTTTCCTTTTTAGGGAACTTTCCCCTGCCTGCCACGTCCTTTCATTATGCCTGCCTTGTGCCTGCACCCTGCCTGCCTTGTGCCTGTATATAAATAGAACGATAGGGCAGCGGTGGTGTATTTTCCCTTTTTGCGCGCCTTGTCTTTCTTTTCGGGGCATTACCTTTTTTTTATTCCCCTGCCTGCCATGCGCCTGCTCCCTGTGTGCCTTATTTTTGCGAATGGTGGGGGACGGTATAGCGAGGTTGGTGGTTAATGGGCGTTATAGGGCGATGTGTTGCAGTGAGGAGGGTGGAGGATAAGGGGGAGAGAAAACAGGCTACGGCTAACCTTGTGTAGCGAAGGTGGGCGGGGGAGATGTTTTGCTTTTTGTTTTGGTGTAGCTTTAGGGGCGAGGGGCAGGGAGGTGCGACAAAAAACTGTAAAGTTTAATTATTTTCAAAAAACTACTTATTTGTCGCAGAACGTGATGTATGAGCTGCTGCTGTAAGTTCCCTTTTTGTCGCTCGCGTTTGTAGATGTGTGGCTTATAGTGTTTTATAGAGTTGTGGTTGTCTGCTTAAAGTGTTCTTTTTAGCGGTCTTTTGTTTTTCAGGAAAAGGAAAAAGCGTTAAAAATGTGCAGTTTTGTAAAGAAAAAGTAAAAGTTATGTGTTCTACTTCCCTTTTTGTCGCTGTTATTCTCCCTATTTGTCGCGGTTAGGGTGTAGGAAGCTACGTGTTTGTCGTGGTTAGGTTACGTGTTTGTCGGAGTGAGGTTACGTGTTTGTCGGTGGTAAGTTCCCCTTTTGTCGCTTTGTGTTGGGGCTAAAGGTTGTGTGTTAGTGTGTTATGAGTGCTTAAAAAATCTATTATAATAGGATAGATAATGATAGTCTAAGTTTTTCGATGTTTTCTTTCTCGCTCTTGTTCTTTTCTTCTTTCTTTTCTTGACTTTGCCCGCAATAGAGGCGGTGCATGGCTTGGCGGCGGAATGGATAGGCTGACGCCTTCTAAGAGTTTGCATGAATAGAGGCAAGGGGGCAGACTTGGCGGCGAATGGATAGGCTGACGCCTTTCTAAGAGCTTGCCGAAAGAGCGGAAAGGGGGCGGAGTTTGGGGGCGAAAAATGATGTGTGAAAGGTTTATTAACGTTTAAAAGTGCCAAAATTGAACATATATTGCACACTGTTTTTTACCAAAAAAAGAGGTAGAGGTAAAAGAAGGGAAATTTTTTGAAAATTTTTCGTCGCTGTATCGTTCTCATTTATAATAAGATACAAAGATTTTGCGAAAGCCCAGAAAAAAATAATTTGCAAAAAACTTGCAATCGCTTTCTTCTCGTATTATATTTGCATTGTTGTCCGACAAGGGATATTTAATCTGAAATCTTTCATTATAGGGTAGTCATTCTCTGGTGTGAAAACTATAGAAAGAGGTTAGTCTAAAGGTGATGGGTTTTAGAAAATTAAAGAGACAAATAACATATAAATCAAATTAAACAAAACGACTAAAACGATGAATTTGTTAGAGCAATTATCACCGCACTTTTCTTTAGGTGAGATGTTACAGTCTGGCGTTGCAATACGCTTTGGTATAAATAACGAGCCAGAGGACGTAGAAAACACTAATGTTACTGCTGCTGATGTGAGGCGTAACCTTAGGAATCTTTGCAAAATGGTGTTGGAGCCTTTGCGCCAGCGTGTGGGCAGGATAATAATAACGAGCGGTTACCGCAATAAGGAGCTTAACGCTTTGGTGAACGGTGTGCCAGACTCTCAGCACGTTTTTGGCGAGGCTGCCGACATATATGTGTCCGATGCGGCACAATGTGCTAAATATGCCGACATCATTATGCGCTATACCGACTTCGATCAGCTTATCTTTGAGCCGCTAAACTCCAAGACAAAACATTGGCTTCATGTAAGCTTTTCGCGCCGACATAAAAACCGCCGTGAGGTAATAGGCTTATAAAGAAAGGAAGAAGACAAAGTAAGGAAAAACGTAAAAGCATAAAAATATAAGCAAGTAAAGATATAAGAATATATAAAGATAAATATATAAAAACATAAAAACATAAAAACATAACTTTAATATCTAAGTATAACCTAAGGCGTATGATGTTATTATTTCGTTTCCTCTACGACAGGTTGTTATGGCTGCGTTCTGCTCCGTGGTATATATATATATAAGGTGTAGGTGCGCCAAAAAAAAACATACTATGAAAAACACATATCTTCTTTTGCTTTTATAGCGTTAGAAGAAAAAAGAGTCTAAACCATTAAAGGGCTATATAGGGTGCACACTTACGGCTTTCTTTTTATGGTGTAGAGAAGTATTATTATTAATTTTTAAAAGCTATTCCTCGCAAAAGACCATGGGCTTTACTGCTCTTGGAGAGGTAATTTAACACTATGATTAACTTTAAAATGTATCAAGACAATCGTAAAAAGAGTCCTAAAAAGGGTTATTGGTATGCTCGAGCTCACATTCAGGGCTTAGCCGACATTAAGTATTTGGCAGGCAGGATAAGTAACACTTGCACAGTTACCGAGAGCGACATCTTAGCAGTAATAAGTGCGTTAGTAACCGAGATGAGCTATGCTTTAAAAGATGGCAAGCGTGTTCTTATAAACGGCTTAGGCTCTTTCAAGGCAAGTTTCCGTTCAAGGGGTGTAGAAAAGCTTAAAGACTTTAAGCCAGCCACTCATATATATAATCCTCGCATCATCTTTTTGCCCGAGACAGCTCGTGCAGGTGATAACAGTCGATACAAAACCATGCTGTTGGGCTGGAAGGTGTCAGAGCTTTCCACTTATAAGCAGGACAGTGCAGATGCACCGGGTCTTAAGCCAAAAGCTGCAGAAGGTGGCCATTCGGCAGGTGTAGTGTCTGATAACGGGACGTTATAAAAAAAAAGTGAGTTTAATATAAAGAAAAAATATTGTTACTATGAAGAAAGATACTTGGAAAACAATTTTTCAGATAGTGATATCTGTTCTTACTGCTTTAGCTACTACTCTTGGTGTAGCATCTTGCAGATGAGCTTAGATAGGTGTTCAGGTAGAGTTATTACCAATATATCTTTTTTAAGGTTATGCCTTTTCTCAGGTGGTTAATGTCTGTCCAGTTCCATATTCCGTGCACTCTTGCGTGCTTAGAAGATTGCCATATATCGTATTGTGCGTCTTTCAAGGAGGGTTCTTTGGTGTAATTGGCTATGAAGAGCTGGTATTTATTAAATTCCGGGTATAGGTTTTTAAGGTAATAATTTTCGCTGGTGTATATGATAGGAGCCTTGCCAGTTTTCTTCTTTATAATGGAGATAAACTTGGCAAGGTTTTTTTGTATAGTATTTCTTTTCCACTGTTTAGTGCCGTCTTCTTCTATGTCTACCATAGGCAGCAGGTCTTGCCATTGTGTGTCTATGGTGTTAAGGAAGAGAGTGGCTTGTCTTTCCATGGTGGTGTATGATGTAAGGAAATGGTACGATCCCACTTTCAGTCCTTGCCTTCTTGCCTGTCTTATGTTTTCGTTGTAGTATGGGTCTTTTATGCTGCTTCCTTCAGTGGCTTTTATGTAGACGAAGGTCAGGGAGGTGTTGTCTTTTATCTCTTGCCAGTGTATTTTTCCCTGATGCCTTGATATGTCTATACCGTCAAAGCAGGTAGCATATTCTCCAGAGGTAAGGTCTTTAAAGGGCCAGCTACTACTTTTAGTGGGGTAAGAATATTTTTGCCATGTTTTTTTAGATATTATAAAGAATAAAGCTGTTATTGCTATCCAGAAAGCTATTATAGAAGTGGTGCGTATGGAGTTTTTCTTTTTTTTTCTTTTCATTTTAAAGTTTGTTACGTTGTGTTAAGCCTATTATATATAATGCAAAGATAATAAATTTTATGTAAGTTATAGTTTTGAAACAATACCGATTTTTTGATTCTTGTAAATAAAATCAAACATTTTAGCTAAAAAATATCTATTTTATTTTGTTTTTATTAAAATAATACATACTTTTGCAGATGTAAGAGGAGGATAAGTATTATTTTTAACCCAATTATTAGTTACAGATTGTTTAATAACATTATGATTTTATCACGGATTAACATTACAAAAGTGCCGTTATAGTATGTTATCGGCATTAAAAGGCTTTTTCTTATAATAGGAACTGGCTAATAGAGTATTTATTTTTATAACAATTATATTTTTTATTATTAAAAAAGATTCTATGGAGAAAAGATTTTCTTTATTATTAGTCTCACTGTTCTTTTTTGTGGGTGCAGTGTTGGCTCAAGCCCCTTTAGTACGGGGTACCGTAGTATCGCAGGACGATGGAGAGCCTATAATAGGTGCTTCAGTTGTCGTGCAGGGAACAAAAACAGGGACTCAGACCGACATTGACGGTAAGTTTTCTATTAATGTGCCTTCAGGCAAGAAGATTGTAGTGAGCTATGTTGGTATGCAGAGTAAGACTTTGATAGCTAAAGACGGCATGAAGGTTACTTTGTCAGGCGACGAAACTAACCTTCAGGAGGTGGTTGTAACAGGTTTGCAAAAGATGGACAAGCGTCTTTTCACTGGTGCAGCAACAAAGGTTTCAGGCGAAAAGTCAAAGCTCGACGGTGTAGCCGACGTGAGTCGTTCTTTAGAGGGTCGTGTAGCAGGTGTCAGTGTGCAGAACGTTTCAGGAACGTTTGGTACTGCTCCAAAGATCCGTGTTCGTGGTGCTACGTCTATTTATGGTAGTTCTAAGCCATTATGGGTAGTAGACGGTGTTATCATGGAGGACGTTACCGAGGTAGACGCCGATCGTCTTTCTTCAGGTGATGCAGCCACATTAATCTCTTCTGCCATAGCAGGTTTGAATGCAGACGACATAGAGAGCTTTCAGGTGTTGAAAGACGGTTCTGCTACCTCTATATATGGTGCTCGTGCCATGGCAGGTGTGATCGTTGTTACTACAAAAAAGGGTAAGGCAGGTTCTACCCGTGTTAATTATACGGGTGAGTTTACCATGCGTCTTCGCCCAAGCTATAGCACGTTTAACATTATGAACTCTCAGGAGCAGATGTCTGTTTACCGTGAGATGGAGAAGGCAGGTCTGTTTAGCTTCAGTCGTACCTTCCGTGCTTCAAGTAGTGGTGTTTATGGTAAGATGTATCAGCTTATGAACACTTACGATGCTAAGACGGGTAAGTTTTTGCTTGCTAACACCCCTAAAGACAGGGCAGATTACTTAAAAGCAGCAGAGTATCGTAATACAGACTGGTTTAAGGAGCTTTTCAGCACAGCCATCTCGGCAAACCATTCTATAAGTTTGTCTACAGGTAATGAGAAGGCACAGCTCTATACTTCTTTTAGCTTTATGAACGATCCGGGCTGGACGGAGGCATCTAAGGTAAATCGTTATACTGCAAGTATTAACGGTTTGGTAAACCTTTCCAAAAAGTTGTCTTTAAACATGATCTCTAATGCTTCTTACCGTAAGCAGAAAGCTCCCGGCACAACAAGCCAGAGTGTAGACGCAGTAACAGGTACTGTAAGTAGAGATTTCGACATCAACCCTTACTCTTACGCTATAAACAGCTCCAGAACGTTAGATCCTAACGTGTTCTATACACGAAACTATGCTCCTTTTAACATTCATAACGAGCTTGCTAACAACTTTATAGACTTTGACGTTATGGACTTAAAGCTCCAAGCAGAGCTGAAATATAAGCCCGTACGCACTGTAGAGCTGGCTCTTTTAGGTGCTTATAAGGTGTCTGCTACTACACAGGCTTCACAGATAAGGGAAAATTCTAACATGGCTCAGGCTTTCCGTGCTATGGACGATGCTACCATACGTAACAACAACCCATGGCTATATACAGACCCTGACAAACCTAACTCTTTGCCTTTCTCGGTGCTTCCTAAGGGTGGTTTCTACCGTGAGACAAAATATAAGATGAACTCTTGGGACGTTCGTGCTACAGTAAGCTATAACGATGTGTATAACGATGATCATATAGTAAACCTCTTTGGAGGTATGGAGATAAACTCTACCGACCGTTCGCAGAGCTATTTTAACGGTGTAGGTATGCAGTACGAGATGGGCTTCTTAGGAGCTTACGACTATAACTACTTTAAGCAGGCTTCAGAGCAAAACGATGTGTACTATTACCTTGCTAATGGTTACAGCCGTGAGGCATCGTTCTTTGGTACAGCCACTTACTCTTGGAAGGGTCGTTACACCCTTAACGGTACTGTGCGTTACGAGGGTAGCAACCGCTTAGGTAAGGCAAGAAAAGCACGCTGGCTTCCTACATGGAACATCTCCGGTGCTTGGAATGCTCATGAAGAGCCTTGGTTCCATAAGGTGTTTAAAGATTACTTCACTCACGCTACCTTAAAGGCTTCTTACTCGCTTACAGGAGATAAGCCTGCCGTTACTAATGCTTTGGTAATCATTCAGAGCGTTAACCCTTGGCGTCCTTTCACAGTAGATAAGGAGTCGGCTTTGGAAGTGGCAGACTTTGCTAACCCTGACCTTACTTATGAGAAGAAGCATGAGTTTAACTTAGGTTTCGACCTTGGCTTCTTAAAGAACCGTCTTAACCTTACCTTCGATATTTATTGGCGTAACAACTTCGACCTTATAGGTCCTAAGGTTACCAATGGTACATCGGGCAGCATAACAAGATATATGAATATTGCTTCTATGAAATCTCACGGAGAGGAGTTTGCTATATCTTCTAAGAATATAGATGGTAAGGACTTTAAGTGGAGTACAGACTTTGTCTTCTCACACGTCAATACAAAGGTTACCGATCTTGACAGCCGTGCTAACATCATGCGTATGATCTCTGGTTCTGGTTTCACTATGAAGGGCTATGCTTACCGCTCACTGTTCTCTTTAGACTTCCAAGGGCTCAACTCTCAGGGTATACCTACATTTATCAATGAGAAAGGCGAAAAGACAGTTAGCGAAATCAACTTCCAGTCTACCGATGTTTCACATCTAAAATATGAAGGCCCGGTAGATCCTACCATAACAGGTTCGCTTGGTAACACCTTTACATATAAGAACTGGCACTTAAACCTTTTCGCTACCTATGCCTTTGGCAATAAGGTGCGCCTTAACCCTGCCTTCTCTTCTTATTATTCCGACTTAGACGCTATGCCTAAGGAGTTTGCTAACCGTTGGGAAAAAGGTGGTGATGAAGCCTTTACAAATGTTCCTGCTATAGCCGACTTGCGTTCTCTTCAGAACTATGGTAAATTAGGAATAGCTTACAATGCTTATAATATGTCTTCAGAGCGTGTAGCAAAAGGCGACTTTATACGTATGAAAGAAATTTCTTTAGCTTACGACTTACCACGCACATGGGTAAGAGCGGTATCGCTAAGCTCTGCAAGCTTAAAGCTTCAGGCTACAAACCTCTTCTTGATCTATTCCGACTCTAAGCTCAACGGACAAGATCCTGAGTTCTTTAACGTAGGTGGTGTGGCAGTGCCTATGGCTCGCCAGTTTACTCTTACCTTACGTCTTGGATTATAAATTTTAAAGGAGAAAGACAATTATGAAGATAACAAAATTAACAACAATATGTATGTTTGCATTAGGTACGCTATCACTGTCTACCTCTTGCGATAGCTATCTCGATACGCTTCCTGACGATCGTGCAAACCTTAACAGCTTAGACAAGATACAGTCTACGCTTACTACAGGTTTGAGCACTAAGCTACCATGTATGCTTATGTACATGAGTTCTGACAATGTTACCGATAATGGTAAGGCGTATAACTACACACCTGCTATGCAGGACATGTATTGCTTTAAAGACGACAACCGTCGTGGTAACGACGACCCTGCTCTTCTTTGGAACTCTACCTATGCGGCTGTGGGTACTGCTAACCAAGCTCTAAAGGCTTTAGAAGATAAAACGGGCAAGCAGGCAGATGCTTTGCGTGCTGAAGCGTTGTTAGAACGTGCTTATGGCGTGTTCTCAATATCGAATGCTTTTTGTATGGCATACGATCCTACAAAGGCAGATAAATATCTTGGCTTGCCTTATCCTAAGGTGGCTGATAAGGAGGTAAGCAGCCGTGGCACATTAAAAGAGCTTTACGAAAACATCAATGCCGACATAGAGGCTGCTCTGCCTATGGTAGACGATGGCTATCTGGCAGTGCCTAAGTATCACTTTAACCGTAAGGCTGCATACGCTTTTGCTGCTCGGTTTAACCTTTACTATGGCAATTATGATAAAGCTATAAAGTACGCCACAGAGGCTATTGGTGTAGACCCTTCTGCATCACTACGACAGATGGACAATTATAAAAGCTTAGCAGGTCTTAAGGATATATCTAATATGTATATCAACTCTGGCGAGAAGGCTAACCTCATGCTTCAGACGGCTTACTCTTTCATGGGACGTATATCCCTTTACGATCGCTATGCTCATAACTTGGAAATATTAAAATATGAAACTTTCTGGGCTTTAGCTCCTTGGGAAGAAGGTAAAATGCCTAACGACCAGAAAAGTACTCTTTACGAGTCGAGAAGAATCTTTGGTGCTGCACCAAACACTAATTTCCCTAAGATGCAGGAAATCTTTGAGGTAACTGATAAGATTAACCAGACAGGTTTTCCTCATATAGTAAACGTAGCATTCTCTACCGACGAAACGTTATTAGTGCGTGCAGAGGCAGAGATAATGAAAAAAGACTATGCTGCTGCTGTGCGTGATATGAACTATTGGATAGGTGCTCACTGTGCCGAGTCGGCAAAGGTGTTAGGCGGTAGTGCTTTAATAAAGCGTCCTGTGCTTACAGAGGAGAGCGTAGTGAAGTTTATGGACGAACTTCCAGAATCGGCTGTTACACCAGAAACTCCTCTTGAGCGCAACTTAAAGAAGCACTTAAACCCACAAGGCTTTACCGTAGAGGCTGGTAAGCAAACAAGCTTCATACAGCTCGTGCTACACATGCGCCGCATAGAAACTTGGAAGACAGGTCTTCGCTTTATGGACTTGAAGCGTTACGGTATAGAGTACACCCACAAGCGCGACGGTGAGGACCCTATAGTTATTAAGGCTGGTGATAAGCGTTTGGCTCTTCAGCTTCCTGAAGACGTTCTAAGAGCTACTACGGGAGCATTGGAAGCTAATCCAAGATAATTTAGTTATACATATTAAGATAAGATAAATTATGAAATTTCCAAAGATATTATTATTCGCAGGTCTCTTATCACTTACATGTGCTTGTAGTGAGGAAACTCTTAGCGAACAGTCGGTAGTTACTACCGACACGGATGTGGATAGTTCCGAGTTTGGACAATGGTTGCAAAAAAACTACACAGAGCCTTATAACATTAGGTTTAATTATAGATATGTAGACAAGTTAGCACACTCTGTGTATAACGTTGTGCCAGCCGATGAAGAGAAGTCGAAGGCTCTTGCCATCTTAATAAAGAAGGTATGGATGGACGCTTATGAAGAGGTAGCAGGAAAGGATTTCCTTAAGCAGAAGTGTTTCCGCGAGTTCCATCTCATAGGTTCGCCACAGGTAAAAGAGAACGGCTCTATTACCTTAGGTACTGCCGAGGGTGGTATTATGGTAACGCTGTATCGTGTAAACGAGCTCGACCCTAAGAAGGTTTACATTAATCAGGACAACCATTACGAGCCTAAAGAACGTACTCCGCTCGACCTTAACTTCTGGTATTTCCACACCATGCATCACGAGTTTATGCACATTCTTAACCAGACTAAGAATTACTCTACCGACTTTCAGACCATTTCTGCCGGTAAGTATCATAATCAAGACTGGGTAAACGTAAAGGACGAGGACTCTCCTAAAGAAGGTTTCGTTACCGGATATGCTTCTATGGAGCCTCGAGAGGATATTGCCGAGATATACTCTACCTACGTTACCCTTACCGAAAAGGCATGGCAAGACGTTCTTAATCATGGTGTAGTGGTTAAGAGGGACGAAGCCAATCAGCCTGTTTATCAGCGCGATAAGGATGGCAACTTTGTATATGCTAAGGACGAAAAGGGTAATAAGATTTATGCTACCGATGAAAAAACAGGAGATCTTATTCCTGCAAGAGATGCTAAGGGTAATATCATTTACGAGAAAAACCCTGACGGCAGCTATAAATACTTTGAGACAGAAGGTGGCAAGAAGATACCTGTATACAAGGACCAGGGCAAGGTAGTGTACGGATATATGAACGGCAAGGTAGTGGCTGCTTATTTCGACAAGAGTGGCGAACCTAAGCTTATCACAGAGCCTACCGAAGGCGATCTTGAATATGAGAAGAACGAAGCAGGTAAACCTGTTTACGACGAGCATGGCAAGCCTGTTTATGCTTATTATAAGATTCCAGTGTTTGAATATGAGAAGTTGCCTGTAGTAGATGCTTCTGGTAAGGAGGCTATACTAAAGAAGCTCAATATTATCCGTTCTTATCTAAAGGATAGCTGGGGCTTAGACCTTGACAAGATACGTGCGGCAGTGTTAAGAAAGTCGAAAGAAGCAGAGACGATGGATTTAACCAAATTACCATAAAGATAGGGAGGATAAGTAATATGAAAAAATTATATAGTTTAGGCTTTGCGCTTGTAGCGTTTCTTGCTGTTACCTCTTCTTGTAAGAACGAGGAGGATAATGTTTTCGGTAAGTCGGCAACCGAGCGTATTAATGAAGAGATAAAACACACTAAAGACGTGCTTACCTCAGCTAAAAACGGCTGGTGTCTGGAGTTCTTTGGTAAGAGTGCTCTTGGTGGATATAACGTGTTGTTAAAGTTTGGCGATGACAATAAGGTTACTGCCTCAAGCGAGCTCGAGGAGAGCGTAGAGGAGAGTGCCACTTCCCATTACGTTGTAACACAGAGTAAGGGTGTGCTTTTGTCGTTCGATACTTATAATAAGGTGTTCCATAAGTTTTCTGCACCTGTTCCTGATAACGACGGAATGCTTGGTGAGGTGGAGTATCGTGTAATGCGTGTAACCCCAGACAGCATCTTCCTTGCAGGTAAGAAGCACGAGGTAGAGGTAGTTATGGTGCGCATGGACGAGAAGACTTCTTGGAAAGACTATCTTACCCAAGTGCATAAGGTAGCTGATGATATGATAACCGAATGGTATGAATATGCTGCAGGTAAAGATACGCAGCGTGCAAAGGGCTTAAATCATACCATAACCCTTGTTGAGAAGACTCAGGACGGTAATCATAAAGACGTGTTAATGCCTTACATCGTTAAGCCCGACGGCATTCACTTCTACAAGCCTTACACCATTAATGGTAAGGTGCTTACAGGCTTTAAATATCCTGAAAACAGCGAAGGCGAGTATGCCGAGTTTAAGGATAAGGGCGTTACCTTAAAGCAGTTTGTATTGCCTTTAAACGAGCAGTTTACAGAGGGCGAGTGGTATATAGACCCTTCAAAGTGTGGTGGCTTACCTCAGAAGTTTGCAAGCTTGTTACCAAGGTCGAAAGCCGATTTAGGTGGTGAAGCATTAAAATTTATTGGTGTTACGAGAGATTCTAAGAATAATAAGTTTGCTATTTGCTTCAGATCAGGTAAGTATGGTGGCTTTATGTATATGGACTATGAGTATGTAGGTAAAGATGGCATTAAGCTCACCTATGCTAATGACGGTGATGGTAATGGTAAGTGGTATTTTAAGAACACATTTTATATGTTTATGCCATATATCTTTGCAGGTACTATAGAGATGGCAGATGGTAAGCCAGCTCCAAAGCTGCTTACTAAGGAATGGGTTATCACAGCAGATAATGTTAAGAAGCCTACTGTGCTAACGTTTACCGAGAAAGATAATACAAAGAATGTAGTGGTATTAAGTGCCAAAGCAGTGGAATTTCCTTTTGGTAGGTAACTAAGAAGAGGCAGTTTAGATATTTCTTTTTTTTTAAAGGTGCATATAAAGCTAAAGGCTTGTATATGCGCCTTTTTTAATGTGTTTTTTTTGTAGTAGTGGAAAATAATTTTTATATTTGCATTTAAGAGAAAAGGTTAATAAGAAATATTTTATTTTTAAGATATGAAAAGAATAGTGCTCTTTGCTTTTAGTGCTTTTGTAAGTATGTTGTTGTCAGCTCAAAGTGGTGTAGTATCTATGCGTGAGGCAGCGCGTATCTTTAAGCAGAAAAGCAGTGTGGCTGTAAGAGGTAGCTTGCTAAAGTTGGGCTATGTATATAAGGGTGTTTCTTCTGATAGTTATGGTAAGTGTTATAACTATGTGCGTAATATGGACCTTACGGCAAGTTTTCTTCCCACAAGGTTTTCTAAGGGTACTTCCTCTTATGTTATGTTTTCAGTAGACGGCTCTGCCCTATATATATATGTGTTTAACAAGGCAGTCTTTAAAGAGCTTGCCTCTGAGGTAAAGGCGTTGGGCTATGATATGGGCAGTGGTGTAAAGAGCGGTGCAGGCCCTATGGTTTGCACTTTAGACGGCGAGCCTACCTTTACCTTTCTCACCCTTCATCAGCCATTACCTTATTGTGTACAGATAACAGAATAGAGAGATATATATAAAGCAGTGGAAAAGAAAAGTAACAAGCCTCGCCCCTCGTATAAGTATGTAGTTTCTACTTGTGCTTTGTCGTTAGCTTTTGGTGCAGTTTTGCTGGGTTATCTTATGGAAACACGTCCTAAGATGCCTCCCAGGAAATATGTTGTTAACACCAGTGGCGACATTATAGGTATAGCTAAGCCTGTAAGGAAAGCCGATGTTACCGATGCCGACACTATAAAGATAAAGCAGCAGGTGGAAAGGCGTGTAGAGAAAGCTAAGCGCGAGGAAGCTATAAGGAAGCAGGAAGAGGGCGAGCATGCGCAAGATCTTATCGTACCGAGCGTGCCTGATGAGGATAAGGGCGAGGTAAAGCCTTCACAGCAGTCGGCGTCTAAGGCTGACATGGTAGTGCCAGATATTAGTGTGCCTAAGGTAGAGAAGGTGGAGTGAGAAGAGCGATGGGTAGTGTGTTATATATAAAGGATTAATAACTTTAGTAGGTAGAAGGATATGAGAAAGATGTTGTTAGTGGTAGATCCTCAGATAGATTTTGTGTCGGGGTCGTTACCCGTTCCCGGTGCTGTAGAGGCTATGAATAGTCTTGCGAGCTATATCCGTGAGCAAGAGGATAGCTATGTCTTGCGCGTAGTAACAGCCGACTGGCACCCTTATCATCATTCTTCCTTTAAGCCTGAGGGTGGTGAGTGGCCAAGACACTGTGTGCAACATTCTGTAGGTGCTGCCCTTTATGAGCCTATACTCGAGGCTCTTAACGAGGTGCGTGGTGGCTTTACGTTGTTATATAAGGGCGATAGCATAGAGAGGGACGAATATTCTATAATGCGAAACGTGAGGGGTGCTGCTGTGTTAAGTAGGCTTATAATGGCATTAAAGATAGATAAGATAGATGTGTGTGGCTTAGCAGGCGATGTTTGTGTATATAATACGGCTAAGGATTTAAGCTCTTTGCTTGGCAAAGATATGATAAACGTGTTAGAAAAGTATTCTCCAAAGATAGCATAGAGCAGCTGGTAGGGGCTGTATGATGCTTTGAGAATAAAAGGTTTTTTAGCATAACAGAGTGCTGTTTTTGGTAAAAAGCCCACTTATAGTGTTCGTTATTTCGGTTTTTGTACACAAAAGGGTTAAAAGTGTGCAAAAAACTAAATAAAAAAGAATAAACATTTAATCATTGTTGTAATAAAAACAAAATAACTACTTTTGCGCCGCAATTAGATTTAGAGGTTCCGCAGAAGTGTGCTGCAAGCAAGCTCCCTAAGTAATGATAAAGGGAACTTTTATCGGAATATAACAAGCTATTATCAATTTTTTTTTAAACATTAATAAGTGAAATGAAAGCAATCAATTTACCAAAGTTAGTATTAATCCTATTATGTGGGTCTTTTCTTCTTTTTACTTCATGTGGTAAATCGGAAATAGAAAATATCCCAAGTAACAATAAAGAACAGCAAGAGCAGCAAGAAGCTCAGAAGAAGAAAGCTCAAGAGGAAGCTGATAAGAAGAAGAAAGAGCAGGAGCAGCAGGAAGCTGAAAAGAAAAAGCAGCAGGAGGAAAAGCAGAAAGAAGAGCAAAGAAAGAAAGAAGAAGCTGAAAAGAAGCAGCAAGAAGCTGAAGAGGCTGCAAGAAAGAAGAAAGAGCAAGAGGAAGAAGCAAAGAGAAAGCAGCAGGAGGAAGAAAAGAAAAAGCAGCAAGAAAAGCAAGAAGAGCTTAAATTAAGTGTAGAAAGTCTGACAGTGAAAATAAGAGAGAGAAAAACTGTAAAGATTTTAAATGGTGATGCTCCTTATAAGGTGTTTGATAACATGACTCCAGTTGTTTCAAGAATTTATGGGAAAGATAATTTTTTCACAGTAGAAGGAATATTTAAAGGCTCAGGTAATATAATGGTGGAAGATAGTAAAGGTAGGAAAAAATTATTATTTGTAACAATAATAGAGGAAAATCCAAGCCCTTTACAGGTGGGTAAAAACAAGATAACAGTGCCTTATAAAGACATTGTTGAAGTAAGAATCCTTAACGGTAAGGGTCCTTATAAGCATAAGATAATTGGGGCACAGATTTTACAAGTAAGTTTTAGTAGCGATAGCATATTAATAGCAGGTTCTACAAGAGGAAGCACTAAGGTAGAGGTTACTGATGGTGAGGGTAAAGTAGCAGTAATAGAGGTTACTGTGCAATAAAAGAGGGTTTGCTATATATAAGTATTAATATACAATTAAAAAAAAATTAAACAAGATGAAGACAATCAATTTTTCAAAATTAGCATTATTATTATTATGTGGATCTTTTCTTCTTTTTACCTCGTGTGGTAAATCGGAAATAGAAAATATTCCAGGCAACGATAAAGAGCAGCAGGAGCAAGCTGATGCAGATAAGAAGAAGAAAGAGCAGGAGCAGGCTGACGCAGATAAGAAGAAGAAAGAGCAGGAGCAAGCTGACGCAGAGAAGAAAAAGAAGGAGCAGGAGCAGGCTGATGCAGAGAAGAAAAAGAAGGAGCAGGAGCAGGCTGATGCAGATAAGAAGAAGAAAGAGCAGGAGCAGGCTGATGCTGAAAAGAAGAAGAAAGAGCAGGAGCAAGCTGACGCTGAGAAGAAAAAGCAGCAGGAGGAAGCTGAGAAGAAAAAGGCTCAAGAGGAAGCTGAAAAGCAAAAGCAGTTAGAAAAGCAGAAAGAAGAGCAAAGAAAGAAAGAGGAAGCTGCAAGAAAGAAGAAAGAAGCTGAGGAAGCTGCAAGAAGAAAGCAGGAAGAGCTAAAGAGAAAGCAGCAACAGGAAGAGGCTGCAAGAAGACAGAAGCAGAAAGAAGCTGAAGAGGCTGCAAGAAGACAAAAGCAGAAAGAAGCTGAAGAGGCAGCAAGAAAGAAGAAAGAGCAGGAGGAAGCAGCAAAGAAATTGACATTAAGTCCGTCTAAACTAACGCTGAAAAGGGATTTTATCGCAAAAAATGTAAATATAGGAAATGGTGTAGCTCCTTATAAAGTAGTTGCTGAGAATGGCTTTAAAATAGGTATAACAATTAATAATGGGGGGAATTATTTTTCTCTTATAGGTTTAGAACAAGGCAAAACCAAAATAACAGTAACCGATGCGAAAGGTAAGACAGGAGTAGTAGAGGTAACAGTAGAATAAAAGGAGGGAAAGGAAATGAAAGCAATAAAATTATCAAAGTTGGCTTTAAGCCTATTGTGCGGGTCTGTTATTCTTTTTACCTCGTGTGGTAAATCGGAAATAGAAAATATTCCGGGAAGCGACAAAGAGCAGCAGGAACCAGAGAAGAAGAAACCTGAAGGTAGTAAGGAACCTGAAAAGAAGAAGCCTGAAGGCAGTCAGGAACCTGAAAAGAAGAAGCCTGAAGGCAGTCAGGAACCTGAAAAGAAAAAACCTGAAGGCAGTCAGGAACCAGAGAAGAAAAAACCCGAAGGCAGTCAGGAGCCTGAAAAGAAGAAGCCGATGATGCTAAACCCAGTATCGTTGAAGCTGAAATCTATGGAAACTGTAAATGTAACTATAGAAAACGGTGAAGCTCCTTACGATATAAATGTTGTAGATAAGGAAGTAGCTCAAACAAAATTACTTGAAGATAAAAAATCGTTTGCTGTTACAGGTCTTAAAGAGGGTAAAACAGAAATTATAGTAACCGATAAGAATAAAAGCGAGGCAAGGGTTACTGTAGTGGTAGATAATGGTAAGCCTAAGCTTCAGCCCTTGAGGTTAAGCAAGTCTAAGGTAGAGCTAACAATGGGCGGAAAGGCAAAAGAAACGTTAAACGTGCAGTCGGGCAGGTTCCCTTACACACCATATAACTATGATCCTGCTATAGTAAAGGTAGATGTTTGGGATTCGAGCATAACGCTAACAGCCGTTAAGCAAGGCAAGACTATAGTAAAGATATATGATAAGGTAGGTGCTATCGGTGAGATAACGGTAGTGGTGAAATAAGACTGAGAAAGACGGGAAAAAGGAAATCCCCTTTTTAAGAGAAGGTTACCATATATATATAAGGTAAGGCACTTCTTTTAAAAAGGGGGTTTTTATTATACTTTTCTTTATTTAAGAAAGTTTTCTTTCTTTTCAGGCTAATCCTTCTATCTCGCCGTTAATAAGGTCTATGTGCTGTGCTTGTGGCACTTTAGGCAATCCCGGCATTCGCATAATATCTCCTGCTATGGCAACAATCATTTCAGAAGCGCCGTTTATAACAAGGTCGCGTATGTTTATTTCAAAGTCTTTTGCCACGCCATAGCGTGTAGGGTCTTCGCTAAAGGAGTATTGTGTCTTTGCTATGCACACAGGTAGGCTCTCCATGCCCCACGACTTGATGCGTTCGAGCTTCTTTTTGGCGTTCTTCCCCATAACTATAGCCTTAGCACCATATATGTTTTTACATACCTTTTCTATCTTTTCGGTAATGGTGTCGTTGTCGTCATATACAAAGTTTACCTTCTTAGCCCCTTGCCTTTCTATGGTATCTACGAGTACTTGTGCAAGCTCCTTAGCTCCATTGCCACCTTTGGCAAACACGTCGTTGGCAGCAAAGCCCACACCTAACTCCTTACAATGTTCGGCTAAGAGGGATATGTCTTCCTGAGAGTCGTCGCCATAGCGGTTAAGGGTTACTATTACGGGCTGACCAAAGGCTTGCATGTTCTTTACATGCTTATCGAGGTTTTCAAACCCTTTTATCATAGCTTGTGTAGTCTCTTGAGGTGTAGCTCCCTCTTTTATGCCTCCATGTAGTCGTAGTCCACGAAGAGTAGCTACAAGCACTGTTGCCGAGGGGTGAAGACCTGCCTTTCTACACTTAATATCCATAAACTTCTCTGCTCCGAGGTCAGCACCAAAGCCTGCTTCTGTAATAGCATAATCGCTCACCGTCATTGCCATCTTAGTAGCTAAAACGCTGTTGCAGCCATGTGCAATGTTAGCAAAGGGACCACCATGTATAAAAGCAGCCGTACCCTCTAAGGTCTGCACAAGGTTAGGCTTGATGGCATCGAGCAGTAACACTGTTATAGCTCCGGCTACTCCGAGCTGCTTCACTGTAAAGGGTTTGTCATCGAAGGTAATGCCTAAGACGATGTTTTCTATACGGCGTCGCAAGTCGTCCAAGCTGTCTGCTAAACATAGGGCTGCCATTATTTCGCTTGCAGGTGTAATGTCGAACCCTGTCTGTTCAGGAATGCCATCTACAGAGCTTCCCAAGCCCGATACAATGCTGCGCAAGCTCCTGTCATTAACGTCAATGACCCTACGCCATAATATCTGTTTTAGGCGAAATCCCTCTTTACGACGTTGAAAGATGTAGTTGTCGAGTAATGCCGCAATGGTGTTGTTAGCACTTGTAATGGCATGGAAGTCGCCAGTAAAGTGGAGGTTAATCTTCTCCATAGGCACTACCTGTGAGTAGCCACCGCCAGCAGCTCCTCCCTTCATGCCAAAGCATGGGCCAAGGCTGGGCTCGCGTAAAGCCAAGACAGACTTCTTCCCCATACTGTTCAGAGCCATCGAAAGCCCAATGCTTACCGTGGTTTTGCCTATTCCTGCCTTAGTAGGCGAGATGGAACTTACTAACACCAAATGGCTCTTAGCCACTTTCTTTTCATCAATAACATCGAGCTTTACCTTTGCAATGTGCTTACCATATTGCTCTATACTGTCGTTATCAATACCTATCGAAGAGGCTACCTCCTCGATACGATGCAGCTTACATGAGCGTGCAATTTCAATGTCAGATTTCATAATAGTTTGTTATACAAAATTATACTTTAGTAGCAGCAAAGATAGTTATAAATATTATATCAGTCAACATTTAACAGTGCTTTTTTTTTTATATATTTATATACTTATAATTAGGTATAAATATGCCTTTATGTAAATGTGTTTTTTACCAAGATTTAAGTATTGTGATGTGGAAAATAACATTTTACCTTTGCATGTTAAGAAAAGATATCAAATAGGTTATAAAATTTCTAATAATTAAAGTTATGAGTAGATTTTTTCTTTTTATTTTCTCATCATTATTATCTATAGCAGCAATGGCTCAAAACACAGATGCCATGCTCTTTGGTGATGTGAAAGATCGTGCAACGGGTGAGCATCTCCCTAACGCAATGATAACCGTTAAGGGTACTAACCTACGCACAGTGTGCGATGCTTCTGGGCATTTTCAGCTTTCTAACCTCCCTGTTGGTAAGCAAACTATAATAGCTTCTTACACAGGTTATGGCTCTCAGCAAAAGGTAGTTGAGATGAAAGCAGGTAAAGCTACTGAGGCTTATTTTACTTTAGATATTGACGCTTTAGAGCTTTCTCAGGTAGTAGTAACGGGTACTCGCACCGAACACTTTGTAAAGGACGTGCCTATACGTACCGAGGTGCTTACCTCAAAGGCTTTGCAGCGTAAGAACGCTCAAAACCTTTACGATGCTTTAGAGGGTTTACCGGGCATTAGGGTAGAGCAGCAATGCCAGTTCTGCAATTTCTCTGAAGTGCGTATGCAGGGTTTAGGTGCAGAGCACACACAGGTGTTGTTAGATGGTGAGCCTATCTATTCTGGCTTAGCAGGTGTGTATGGTTTGCAGCAGCTTTCTACTAACGATGTCGACCGTATGGAGATAGTAAAAGGTGCTGGTTCGGCTCTTTATGGTAGTAGTGCCGTAGCAGGAGCCATTAACATAATAAGCAAGGAGCCTGCCTTTGAGCCACAGCTAAATGCCGATGTGCAAATGGGCAGCTATGGTCTTAAGATATATAAGGGGTCTGCTTCTATTCGTAAGCGTAATATTGGCTTATCTGTAGATGCTCAGCATTTTGAGGCTGATGCTTTAGATAAGACAAGCGAAGGTAATAAACGTGAAGAGGTAAATAAGCCCGATGGTGTTTCGGATCGTGTGTATAGCAAGTCTAACAATTTAGGTTTTGGTCTTTTCCTATATACTCCGTTTGCTAAAAACGATAAGCTCGTTATTAGAGC
The DNA here is from genome assembly GCF_056583855.1 of Prevotella sp. C0209C1. Lineage (NCBI taxonomy): Bacteria > Pseudomonadati > Bacteroidota > Bacteroidia > Bacteroidales > Prevotellaceae > Prevotella > Prevotella sp. C0209C1. The sequence goes on from NZ_JBWPJP010000012.1 coordinate 25,344, forward strand.
AAAGGTGCTTGATGAGCTTCGTTATGGTGGAGTGATGAAAAACGATGCGTTCTTAAATCCTTACACCGAGCAGACAGAGAATATCCGTACTAACCGTATAACCTCTACTTTGGCTTATACATTACCTATAGGTGAGCGTTCAGAGCTCAACTTTGCCACTGCTTACGTCTTCCACAGACGTCAGGCTACTAATGATACCTTCTTAGGTGGATATAAAGATTCTCACGATGGTGCTCTTCCTCCTGTAGATATGATGCGTCCTTATATGGCTAAGGAAAACACCTTTACCCCATCTCTTACCTTTACCACTCATCTTGGCACTCATACCTTGTTAGGAGGTGTGCAAGGGTACTTTACTCGCTTGCATGAGACGGGTCTTTACATTGTTTCTGATGAGGACTCTAAGAAGGAGCATGACCCTCTTTATGGTAAGGAATATTTCTCTACAAGTAAGAAGCATGCTAATGAGTGGGGATTGTTTGTACAAGACGAATGGAACATAACACCAAAACTTACCGTAGTGCCTGGTCTGCGTTTAGACAGCCACTCTTCTGGTGAGAAGTATGATATAGACAAGGAGCTATCTGATAAATCTTTTGAAAAGCAAAATAGTGCTTTCCCTTCCACTTCTTTCTCTGCTACAACGTTCAATCCTCGTTTTGCTGTTAAGTACGAAGTTGCTAAGAACTTTGTCTTACGTGCTAACATAGGTACAGGCTTCCGTGCTCCTTATGGTTTCTCTGAAGACTTACACCTATGTAGCGGTTCGCCTCGAGTATGGAAGTCGTCAAGTCTGAAGGGTGAACGTTCTGTTAGTTATAACTTCTCTGCCGACTACTATGGCAAGCGTTATCAGGTGTCTTTCAACATCTTCCGTACTAACTTGAAGGACAAGATACAGTTTGCACCAGCAAGCGATCAGGTAAAGAAATTTGGCTATACCTATGAATGGAAAAATGTAGACGATGCTTATGTAGAGGGTATAGAGCTTGGTGCTAAGTGGAATCCTGTACGTAACCTTACTGCCTCTATGAACTGGACCTTTAACCAAGGCAAGTTTAATCATGAGCGTGCAGAGTGGAGCGATAAGGAAGATGAGTCAGTAAAGGCTAACGAGGGACGTTTAAAATATGCTAAGGAAAGCCAGTATCTTTCTCGTTTCCCACAGATGACAGGCGATTTTGATATCGATTATACTCCTGGCACATGGTCATTCTCTCTTATAGGTTCTCTTCAGGGCAAGATGTACATAGACTACAATTCTGAAGACGATGATAAAAACTCTAAGATAAAGACTACCTCACCATTTGTTTTAGTTAATTGCCGCGCTTCTAAGCGTTTAGGTGTTTTCACTATCTATGCAGGTGGTAAGAATATCTTTAGCTACATTCAGGATGAAAAACACCTTGATGATGCAGCCTTTATGTATGCTCCTGTTTATGGTGCTACATGGTATGCTGGTGTTAGTATAAAATTATAAACACACACACACGTTATAATCAACAAAAGTTTTTTAAAGTTCTCTCTGATAATTGTTGATTACAGAAGGGTGATGCTTTAGTGATTAAAGCATCACCTTTTGCTTTAGTAAGGGGGAGATATGTTTCTTTTATTTTTCTTTTTATTATCATTTGTTTCTTTTTCCTTACCTTTGCATTATGGTAAAGCAGGTAAAAACATATATGCAAGATAAATACGACCATCTTATGGTAAAAGCCCCTATGGGCTTGTTAGAATGGTTGGAAGCTAATGGTGGAAGGACAAAGACAAAGATAAAGTCTACACTTAAGCATCGAGGCATTAAGGTAAATGGTAAGGTTGTTACCCAGTACGATTATCAGCTCAAGGCTGGCGACAAAATATCTATTAGCAAGAGCAAGAAGAACGATCAGTTTAAAAGCAGGTATGTAAAGCTGGTTTATGAGGATAAGTATCTTGTAGTAATAGAAAAGAATGTAGGTATTTTGTCTATGGCAGCAGGCCATTCGTCTTTGAATGTTAAGAGTGTTTTAGACGATTATTTTCAAAAGAGCAAGCAGCATTGCAGGGCTCACGTGGTGCATCGTTTAGATCGTGATACATCGGGACTGATGGTTTATGCTAAGGATATGCAGACCGAGCAGCTTTTAGAGCACGATTGGCACAACATAGTGTACGACCGCCGTTATGTAGCTGTGTTGAGTGGTGAGCTGATGCAGCAGCAGGGTACGGTGGCAAACTGGTTAAAAGACAATAAGTCGTATGTTACTTATAGCAGTGCTGTGGATAATGGTGGAAAGTATGCCGTAACCCATTTTTTTACTATAGACACAACGGCAAGCTATTCTTTAGTGGAGTTTAAGTTAGAGACGGGTCGTAAGAATCAGATTCGTGTGCATGCTGCCGATATGGGCTATCCTGTGTGTGGCGATACAAAGTATGGTAACGGCGACGATCCTATAGGAAGGCTTTGTCTTCATGCTTTTATGCTTTGTTTTTATCATCCGGTAACACATGAGCGCATGGAGTTTGAAACGCCTATCCCGCCATTATTCCGTCATTTGTTAAAGTAAAGAGGTCTTTCTCTATATTGTTAGATTATGGAAAGTATAGAAACTTTTATTGCCTTAATTATAGCCTTAGTGGTAGGCATTATCTTAATAAAGAAGATAACAGGGTGTATCTTTCGTCTTATAGTAGGACTTATAATGCTTGGTATGGGCTATTGGGCTATACACTTTTTAGGAGTGGTATAACAAAAAACAAAAGAGGTGGGGGAACTCTATATGGAAGCAGACAATAACAGGCAGAAGGTGTTTTATGATGGTATAGACTGGAAGAAGCTACGTTTTTATCAGAAGGCGGACACACTCTATCAGATGACTTTTGTGTTTTGTAAGCGATTTCTTCCTCCTTATGGCGACCGTACTGTAGACCAGATGGTGCAAGCTGCTCGCTCTGGCAAACAGAACATTGTAGAGGGTTCTGAAGACGGCAAGACTTCTACAGAGATGGAACTTCGCCTTTTGAATGTGGCTCGTAGCAGCTTGCAAGAGCTGCGTCAAGACTATGAAGACTATCTTAACACACGTAGGCTTGTTACATGGGGTTCTGCTCACCCACGCTATGATGCTCTTTTAAGTTTTTGTCGTTTGCATAACGCTTATGCTGACTATGCTCCTATCGTTGAGAAGTGTACAGATGAAGAGTTTTGTAACATAGCTCTTTCGGTGTGTCATATCACAGATAAGATGATGTGTAGTTATTTAGATTACCTTCAGAAGCGTTTTATAGAGCAAGGAGGGCTTAAAGAGCGTATGTATGCTGCCCGCACAGGCTATAGACAAAAGATAGATAGCCAGATGAAAGCTCTAAAAAGCGAAAATGCTGCTTTAAAGGAAGAAATAAAAAGGCTAAAAGAGCTTTTGAAAGAGAAAAAGGGTTAGTAGTGGGGGGCTGGGGGGACTAGTAGTACTAGTGGTCCTAGTAGTACTAGTTGTCCTAGTAATACTAGTTGTCCTAGTTTTCCTATAGCTACTAGTTTTCCTAGTAGCTATAGGAAAAGGAAAAATTTTATCTGATAGCTATTTTTTCTACTCTTCTTAGATGCCTACCACCCTCGAAAGTAGCTTTTAAGAAAGCATCAAGTATCTTTTCGGCAGTTTTATTATCTATAAAGCGGCCAGGTAATACTATGGCGTTAGCATCATTATGCTGTCGTATAAGTTCTGCAATGTCTTTGTTCCAAGCTAAGCCAGCGCGGACGCCCTGATGCTTATTCATAGTGATAGCCATACCTTCGCCGCTACCGCAGATAGCAATGGCTGGGTAAACCTCGCCTTTCTCTAATGCTTCTGCCAGTGGGTGTGCGTAGTCGGGATAGTCGCAGCTTAGGTCGCTGTTGCAACCAAAGTCTTTATAAGCATATTTATGTTCTTCTAAATACTGAATAACAAACTCCTTCAATGGGAAACCTGCATGGTCGCAAGCTACTCCGATAGTCTTTATTTCCATAAGCTGTTAGGTGTTATGAGCTTTCTTTAAAAGGTTAGAGGTTAGTCTGCCTTAAAAAGAAAAGCTCAGGTTTATAAAAATATTATTTAGAAATATATTTTTTCACTTCTTTAAAGATATTATCAGGGGTGAAGCCAAACTTCTCCTCAAGCACTTTAAATGGTGCCGAAAAGCCAAAGCTCTTTAGTCCATATACCTTTCCTTGCGCGCCTACTAATGCCTCTAAGGTTACTGGTAAGCCTGCCGTGAGACCAAATATTTTAGCGTCAGAAGGTAATACCTCTTGCTGATACTCCTTGCTTTGTCTACGGAAAAGCCCTTCTGAAGGAACGCTTACTACACGCACCTTATAGCCTTCCTTGCGTAGCAGGGTGGCAGCATCTACAAGGGTAGATACTTCAGAGCCATTTGCCAAGAGTATAACATCAAACTTTTCATCAGATCCTTTCACTATATAAGCTCCTTTGCGCACATCGTCATAGTTGTTACCTTGTGGCAAGCTCTTAACATTTTGTCGTGAGAAGATCAGGGCTGTAGGCGTTTCCATGTTCTCCATAGCCATTTGCCAGCATACGGTGGTAGCATCGCTATCCTCAGGACGGAACACCCTAAGGCTGTCTTTACCCTTGTGGTTCTGAAGTTTTTCCATAAGGCGTATTTGTGCTTCCTGCTCCACAGGCTCATGTGTAGGACCATCTTCGCCAACGCGGAAGGCATCATGACTCCACACAAACTTTACTGCTACTTGCATTAAGGCTGCCATACGCACTGCGGGCTTCATATAGTCTGAGAAAACAAAGAAAGTACCCATTGCCGATATCACACCTCCGTGAAGCATCATTCCTATACACATACAGCCCATAGCAAGCTCCGATACTCCTGCTTGGAAGAAAGCACCACTGAAGTCGCCTTTTACAAGGGAGTGGGTTTTGTTAAGGAAACCATCTGTCTTGTCAGAGTTGCTAAGATCGGCAGAGGCTACTATCATGTTAGGCACTTGCTGGGCAAGTATCCCAAGGCAAGCTGCCGATGCGTTTCGGGTAGGAATGTCGCGCTTTTGCTCTAAAGAGCTCCAGTCTATCTTAGGGGCTTTCTTAGAGAACCACTCGTCCATCTGTGCCGATAGCTCTGGGTTTTGTTTCCGCCATTCTTCCTCCTGCTTATGACGTAAGGCTACTATGCGGCGCAGCTCTTCCTTACGATCGTCGTATAGCTTTTTCACCTCTGGGAATATCTGGAAAGCATCTTCGGTGTTACCACCTAAGTGTTTTACCGTGTTAAGGTATGCTTCACCTCCCAAGGGTGCTCCATGTGTCTTCACACTTCCCTCATAGCTTGTGCCATCTGCTTTAACGCCTCCCTTAGCCATTATGGTATTGCCAATTATCAGTGTGGGGCGTTCTGGCTCGTTAATAGCATTAGTGAGAGCCTGTCGTATCTCTTGCACATCGTTACCGTCGATGGTTATAACGTTCCAGTTCCACGACCTGTAACGCATTGCTGTATCTTCACATGACACTGCACCGCAAGCCGTAGATAGCTGCACGTCGTTAGCGTCGTAGAACATTATAAGGTTGTTTAGCCCAAGGTTGCCAGCAAGCCTGCCCACCTCAGAGCTTATACCCTCCTGTATACCACCGTCAGAGATGTAGGTGTATATCTTATGCTGCATCATAGCCTTTGAAAGACGTGCTTCTAAAAACTTTTCTGCCACAGCGGCACCAGCAGCATAGGCATGACCCTGACCAAGAGGGCCAGAAGAGTTTTCTATCCCATGCATTAAGTCGCGCTCTGGGTGTCCCGGAGTAACAGATCCCCATTGACGAAAGTTTTTAATATCGTCAATGGTAAACTTGCCTTGTAGGGTAAGGGCAGAGTAAAGCATTGGCGACATATGGCCGGGGTCTAAATAAAAACGATCTCTACCTGCCCATAATGGCTGGTCGGGATCGTAGACAAGAAATTCCGAGAAGAGTACATTGATAAAGTCGGCACCACCCATAGCACCTCCTGGGTGCCCAGAGTTAGCTTTCTCTACCATTGATACTGATAAGATTCTGATGTTGTCCGCTGCACGGTTCATCAACTCTTTGCAATTCATAATAGGCTTGATTTAAATTTTTATTTAGTGCAAATATATAGAAAAAAAAGATAACACAGAAACGAAATATCTGTTTTATTTAAAAAAAAGCGTTTCTTTCCTCGTAGCTTATTCCACCTCTTCTGCCTCTACGTCTTGTATGTCGTCTTCTATAGGAGTGGCAGTATAAGTGGGGTTTTGGCTTTCAAAGACGCGCTTTACACGCAGACTGCGAAGCAAGATTACTATCTCTATAATGCCATAGAACACAGCTAAATACCCTATTATCATAAGGGGCAGAGCTGCCGCTGCGATGGGCTTGAAAAGTAAAAAGCCAGACACCACTAATGTAACCGTAGGAAAGAGCCAGTAAAAGAAGGGCACGTGGCCATAGCGGCGAGTGGTAGATATGTTTATAAACTGGTTAATAGCACCTATGAGTAGTAGCACTGCTAATATGTAGGCTATCCACTTTATAAAGGTGTTAGGCATTAGGGCTAAGGCTAAGCCTATACACATACTCCCAAAGGCGGTTAGCGGCACCGATGCTTTCCATGAGGCTTTTTGCTTAACTACTCCCTCTACGTCTATGCGCCTCTCTTTATCCTTGGCATGATAAAAGCTTAGGCACGAGATAAGACCAGAGATAAAAAACAACACTCCTATGGTTATGGTTAACCATGTCATCATTTGCTCACGATAAGTTATAAGCAGTATGCCGATAACAAGCACGGCAATGGCTCTGATAGCCGAAATATAAGATACCTTCATAATGTGCAAAAATACAAAATATTATTTATCACAAAGGATTTTAACATGAATATTTTTGTACTTTTGTAAAAAACAATATTATATGTCTACAGTGTTATACCTCCTTAGGCATGGCGAAACTTTCGACAATGCCTCACACATCATGCAGGGACAAACGCAGGGACAGCTTAACGAAAAAGGCATCTCGCAAGCATTAGAGATGGCTCAAAGCATAGCCTCTGAGCATATAGACGTCTTCCTTTCGAGCGACTTGCTTAGAAGTCTGCACACATGCAAGATTATTGCAGCTGCATGCGGTGAGCAGCGAGTAGTTACCACTGCCTTACTTCGCGAAAGAGACTGGGGCAGCTTTACCTCTATGTATATACCCTCTTTAGCTCATCTCAGCGATCCCGACCTTTGGCCTAAAGATATAGAATCCCTTGAAGAGCTAAAGCTAAGGGCTTCCGCTTTCCTTTCTTGGGTAAGGCAGCAATATCCACAAAAGAAGGTGCTTGCCGTGGGGCATGGCATAATAAACAAGGCTGTGCAGAGCGTATATTATAAAAAGCCTATGACAGAGATAGCTCCTATGAGGAACGTAGAGCTTAGAAAGCTCATTTTATAACCTTTCGCTCTTTAGAGATGTTTTCCTTTCAGAGATGTTTTTGTGTATGGATATAGATGATATAGATGAAATGGCGTAAGATAATACATATCGATATGGACGCGTTCTTTGCATCGGTAGAGCAGAGAGATGATGCCTTCTTAAGGGGCAAGCCTGTGGCAGTGGGCTTTGATGGTCCGCGCGGTGTGGTGTCTACTGCCAGCTACGAGGCGCGCCGTTATGGGGTACGCTCGGCTCAGCCTATAGCAAAGGCAAAGCGGCTGTGCCCGGAGCTACATATCGTCAGTCCGCGCATGGAGGTATATAAAGCCGTATCGGCACAGATACACGACATCTTCCATGAATATACTGACCTTGTAGAACCTATATCCTTAGACGAGGCTTTCCTCGACGTTACCCATAACAAGAAAGGTATGCTCTATGCCACTGATATAGCAGAGGAGATACGCCAAGCCATCTTCCGGCAGACACACCTGACAGCCTCTGCAGGGGTTAGCTATAATAAGTTTTTAGCAAAGATAGCTTCAGACATGCGAAAGCCTAATGGCTTCTTCCTCGTACACCCCGACAAGGCACAAGACTTTATAGACTGTCTTCAGGTGGAAAAGTTTTGGGGCGTAGGCAAGAAGACTGCCCAGAAGATGCATTTCATGGGTATCTTCACAGGGGCGCAGCTACGCAAAGTGTCTCGGGCGCACCTTGTAGAGGTCTTCGGAAAGGCAGGCAATACTTATTACGACTTCTCTCGCGGAGAGGATAGCCGCGAGGTGGTGGCAGATAAAGAACGTAAGTCGGTGGGGTGTGAACAAACCTTTTTAGAGGATATACATATAGGGTCGAAGATTATTATAGAGCTTTATCACATCATTCTTGAGCTTGTCAGCCGCATAGAGCGCACACAGTTTCAAGGCAGAACCTTAACCCTTAAGATAAAGTGGGACGCCACTACGCAGGTTACACGTAGCCTTACCCAGCCGACTGCCATTCTCTCTAAAGACGACATTCTACCACTTGCCAAACACCTCCTTCACCAGACCGACTATGAAGCCCGACCCATTCGACTCATGGGGCTTACCGTGTCTTCACCCATAGAGCCTAAGCCTAAGGATAAACATCTATGGAAAGAGGGCTGGTTACCCTTTGAGGGGGAATGGGGATAAAATAGAGCGTAAGGAATGTGCTTTTTGTTTTCTAATCTGAAAGAAAATCATTAAATTTGCAAGAAAAAGCAAGGCTATGCAGTATCAGGTAACTTGTAATAAATGCGGAAAGTCTTTTCTTATCAATGGCGAGGGCGGTAAGGAGATGCATTGCACCTGCCCTTATTGCTCGCAAGAGCTCTTTGTAAGCTTGCCCATTGTGGCACAGCCTGCCCAGCGCGAAGCCCCTTTGCAGGGAGGTATGCCCACAGAGCAGCCCATAGCTAAGAAGCAGGGGTCAAAGGCGTCAAAGGTGCTTTTAGTAGTGCTCATCATAATAGTAGCACTCGGAGCAGGAAGCTTTGCCTTCTTACAGTGGAGAGAACATGAAGAGCTTGCTATAAAAGAGCTACAAGAAAGCCGCAAGGCACATCAAGACTCCCTTTTCCGGGCGCGAGAACAGCAGGAAGCTGCCAAAAGGGCTGAACAGCAAAAGCAGGAGCAGCAGCAAAGGGTGTGCAGGTTTTTAGCCGACTTCTATAAAAAAGCCGTCATTCCTTATGGCGACCCTACTTTTTACACTAAGTATCTCACGCGTTATTGCCAGCAGCTCATCTCTTCAGGCGAGGTGGCTAACGACGGCGATGCGTGGCAGATGTGGTGGGGGCTGTTTGGTATGATGAACTCTTCGCCTAACGATGAGGAGCTTATACGCAACCTTAGGGTAACCCCTATTAACGACACATGGTACAAGGTGCGCCTGTCTGAGGGAGGGCAGACGGAGTTTAGGCACGTAAAGGTGGTTATAGACCATGGCGAGGTGCTTATAGACGATGTAAGGTAAAAGGTTAATATAAGAGTGAGCTAAGATGCAATATGAGGTAGTTTGCAAGCAATGTGGCAGAAGTTTTACCCTTTCCTTAGACAAAGGCTCTAAGACAAGGTGTAAGTGTCCTTACTGTGCTAAGGAGCTTATAGTAGTAACGCCATATAGCTTTGCGGGCGAAGCAGATACCCGTAAGTGGGCAGGGGGGCAAGCCTTTCAAGAGGTACCCGTGCAGCCTTTAGTAGATAATTTAGGCACCTTCCAAGAGCCACTTATTATAGGAAAGCCTGAAAAAAGGTCGTTGAGATTAAAGGTTATCATAGTCTTCGTTATTTTAATGGTGGCGATACTGTTATGTAATACATTATTATATATAATATTTTCGGCAATTTCTAAATAATAAAATAATATTTTCACGATATGAAACAAACAAAGATAGTATGTTCTATTAGCGACCGTCGTTGCGAAGTGGACTTCCTTCGTAAGCTGTTTTTTGCAGGAATGAACGTAGTAAGAATGAACACTGCCCACGCCAGTAAGGAGGGTATACGTAAGATTATACGCAATACCCGTGCCGTATCAGATAAGCTGGCTCTGCTCATAGATACCAAAGGCCCCGAGGTGCGCACAACGGGCTGCCCTTCACCCATTAAGTATCTTACCGGCGAAGAGGTAACCATCATGGGCTGTCCAGAGAAAGATACCTGCCACGATGTTATAGACTTGTCGTACCCTAATTTTGCTGCCGATGTCAAGGTGGGCAACCATGTGCTCTTCGACGATGGTGCTCTTGACATGCTTATAACAGGCATCGAAGGCAATAAGGTAGTAGCTAAGGTGCAGAACGAGGGTTTTTTAGGTGCGCATAAGAGCGTTAATGTGCCGGGAGCACATATAGAGCTGCCTGCCCTCACCGAGAAAGACAAAGCTAACATAGAGCTTGCCATAGAGGAGGATATCGACTTTATTGCTCATTCCTTCGTGCGCTCGGCTGCCGATGTACACGCCGTGCAAGACATCTTAAATGCACACAACTCTAAGATAAAGATTATCTCAAAGATAGAAAACCAAGAAGGAGTGGATAACATCGACGAGATTATAGACGCTTCCTATGGCATCATGATAGCACGAGGCGACCTTGGCATAGAAGTGCCAATAGAGCAGATACCGGGCATTCAGCGCGACATAATATCTAAATGTCTTCTTAAACAGAAACCCGTTATCGTAGCCACACAGATGCTACACACCATGATAGAAAACCCACGACCTACACGCGCCGAGGTTACTGACATTGCTAACGCCATATATAGCAGCACAGACGCACTCATGCTGAGCGGCGAAACGGCAAGCGGTAAGTATCCCCTTGAGGCTGTGCAGACTATGGCACGCATCGCCGAGACTGCCGAGCAAGACAACCACCGCCGAGGATACATAGACGTGCCAGTGAGCAACACCAAGAGCCAAAGAGAGTTTCTTGCTAAAAGTGCTATAGAAGCCACCGAGCAGGTAGGTGTGAAATGTATCATTACAGACAGTGCCACAGGAGCCACTGCGCGCCACCTTGCCTCTTTCCGTGGTCCTAACCCAGTGCTGGCTATGTGCTATAACGATAAGGTGCAGCGACTCTTAAACCTTAGCTACGGTGTCTTACCGGTACACTTAGCTAACCACACCGATAACGAACACATGTTTATGGCTGCCGTGCGCATGCTACGACAGAAAGGATATATAAAGCTCGACGACAAGATAGCTTACTTAGGAGGTTACCTCACACACGAAGGAGGTACTAACTATCTTGAGATAAACACACTTAAGCAGGTATTCGACCCAAGGTATAAGTTCCATAAAGCAAAAGATAAAAAATAAAAACTCTCTACCTCCCTTTAGAAAGAGCGTAACACAAATTTTCTTCCTTACGCATAAAGCGTACTTATCTCTTTCCTTGAGGGAGGTTTTATCGCAACAAGCTATTATCGCTTTAAGGGGTAGAAGAAAGAATAGACAAAAAAAGAGTCGCCTACACTCACGTGTAAGCGATCCTACATGAAATAATCAAGTTTTTATATTTACCAAAAACATAGAGAGACTCTATGTACAAACTTAACTGTTAGGCTTCACAGCCTTTTTTTGTTTTTTTTTATCTAACCTTATGAGATCATAAGATTAAACCAATTAAATTCTGACCATTAGGCTTCACAGCCTTCTACTTATTATTTTTTTAATAATTACAATTCTTTTATATTACCAATTTCTAATTTTCCTTGCTCTAAAACTTACGGGGTAGTAGATGCCAAATAATTTTATCTTACCCTCTAAGATGTCGCCGTACAAAGCTGAATACCTAAGGTAAAACTCTTTATAAAAAGCTCCTCCTACAAAGGTAGTTATAACGCCGTGGTCTATGTCCCACGTGCCTCTTACGAAGCCTAAAGAGCCTTTTGTCATGAAAGAGCCATCGCTATAGAAGGTTAGGCTGCCACCATACCTCGAGTAAAGGCTTACGTCCTGCCATTGGTAGGCGTATTGCTCCACAGAGGTTATAGCCCATGTGCCTATTACAGCACGTTCATCTATATCATTTATATAGTCGTCTTTCTCGCATGCACTAAAGGTTACCATCATGGTAAGGGCAACGAGCATAAGAGATAAAATATTTTTCCTTTCCACTATATATATAATATTGTTTTTACTCAGCTCCTTTTTTCTTTTACAGCTTTATATGCTTGCAAAGATAATAATTTAATTGATATTGGAAAACAAAAGCACCAATTTTTTTTATATGCAGTGTTTTTTACCAGTTGTCGTTCTCATTACCCACTAAGCCGTGTTTGGCAGCCTCTTCTATCTTGTCGAGCAAAACGTTAGAGTAAGCGTAAGACATAACAAACGCCTTGCTCGATGTTATCTTAGCCTGGTGCGTATCTTTCTTGGCAAAGGGATAGCACTGGTCGAGCAGCCATTTCTGTTCTATCCTTTCTGGTATAACTGCAAAGAGACCTCCCATGATGCCGCCTCCTTCAAGCATCGTAACGTCGTAATGGTCTATAGAGTAAGTTACCCTTATCTTACCTTCTTTGATGTCCACTCTTATAACGGGTCTTATGCTTACGTTGTAAGAGTTCATGCCCCCAACATGCTCCGCAATGTTTGCCATATAGCCCGAGGCAATGATGACGCCGCTTTCTTTGTCGTTTAGCTTTATTACCGAGTTGGCATCGTTGAAAGTAGCGGTAAACCAGTAGTTAAGGTTTATGTAAAGCTGCTTTGCCGTCTGCCCATTACAAGGTATTATCTGAACGAAGGTCATGGCTTTGTTTTTGTCGAGCTCAACATTCTTTGAGATCTTTTCTGCGGCTTCTGTCCACTCCACATAGCCATCCAATGTCCGTTCCCCGCCATACTTCTCTTTGGCATATTTCTCAAGTTCGTCTAAACGTATTATCTGTGCATTTGCGCATACTGTTGCCATGACTAAGGCAATCATCAATAACAATTTCTTCATAACCCGATTAGTATTAAAAAAAGAAATTTGAGGTTTACTTATATCTGCAAAGTTAATACATATTAATGTAAACTCTCAATATTTTTTAAAAAAACATTACCTTTGTATTGTAAATCATTTCAACTATTAAACAATATGGAAGAAAAAGATTATTTGAATTGTTTGGAAGATATTGTTAGGGACAAGTGGTCTTTTTTACAGAAATAAGCAAGAGTCACGTTAAAAACAAAGGACGAGGTTCATAATAACATCAAGGTAAAGGGACGAATAAACGCATTTAATGACGCTCTAAGCGTTCACTACACAGACACGCTTTGACAGATAGCTTTTGATAAGTAGTTTTTTGAATGTTAAAAATCAGTAACACGGAGCAAAAACAAACCTAAATGTTTCATATTATGTAAACATATCACGATCTTTGTACCAACAAATAAAGTCTTATATGGCAAAAGGATTTGAGTTAGTAATGCTTGAGGAAGCAAAGAAGTTTGTTCTTGGTCTTCCTCAATCGCCAATGAAGAAGGTACTCTACAATGCTCACAGAATAGCATCGGGAGAGCAGAACGCAGAGTTGTTCAAGAAATTGGAAGGCTCTGACATTTGGGAGTTCCGAACTCTTTACAATGGCATACAATACCGCCTGTTTGCCTTTTGGGACACGAAAGATGAAACGTTGGTGATAGCAACTCACGGTATCGTCAAAAAGACACAGAAGACGCCACCAAAGGAAATTGTCAAGGCGGAGAGAATAAGAATAGAGTATTTCAATGAAAAAGGAGAATAGATATGGAAAAAGTAGGAAGATTCAAAGTGTATTCAATGGGTGAAGTGCTCGATGAGGCATTGGGGACTATCGGTACTCCAGACCGGGACGAGCATGAAAGGAACGTTACCGATGCTGTCCACGCTTTCCAAATAGGCGAGATCATCAAGAAAGCAAGAATCGAGCAAAACCTCACACAAGAGGAATTGGGAGAGCGCATCGGTGTGAAGCGTGCCCAAATCTCACGATTGGAGAAAGGGTACAGCATAAGCATTCCCACTATGAGTAGGGTGTTCAAGGCTCTTGGAGTATCAACGGCATCACTTGATTTAGGAAAAATAGGCAAGGTGGCTCTTTGGTAAATATTGATGCCCCCCCCTCTTTCTCTCTCTGTGTGTCTGAACATAAAAAAAAGAGGACTTCATTGCTGAAATCCTCTTTTTTTAGTACTTTGTGACTCGCATGGGGCTCGAACCCATGACCCCAACATTAAAAGTGTTGTGCTCTACCTGCTGAGCTAGCGAGTCTCCCAAATATTATAGTTGTTATGTGGGTGCAAAGGTAATAAGTATTTCTTAAACGACCAAATTATTTTGTAAAATTTTTCGTTAAAACTTTCGCCATCTTCTTTGTAAGGTTAATAGCCCATACCAAAACAATGATGCCTGTAATTATGGCAAGGGCAGCATCTATCCATGTTATATCCCATAAGTGGGAGCATACGAGGCCTATGATAACTCCTATTTTTACTAACACGTCGCTCATGACGTGCAGGTAAGCAGCGTGGTTGTTAGGGTTGTCTTCAAAGTGTTTTGAGTGTAGGGCGCGAGCGCTTATAAAGTTTACTATAAGTCCTATAGTGGCAATGCTTAGTGCTAAGGGGTAGCTTGTCATGTGGTGATGTGCCTCCATGTGCTCAAAGCCCTCGCTGCAAATAAATATAGATGCCACCATGAGCATTATGCCGCTGGTGAAGGCAGAAAGCTGCATTACTTTTTGGGCGTTGTAAGTGTTGTTATGCCTTTTCTGTTGTTTGCGAACGAAGTAATACGCAAAAAGGTTTAAGCCTATAAGCAGCACGTGCGAACCCATGTGTACGCCGTCGGCAAGTAGTGCCATAGAGCTGGAAAGGTACCCTATGATAATCTCTAAAAGCATTATTATAAAGGTGAAAACTATCACAAAGAGTGTGCGTCGTTCCTCTTTATAATAAGGTGAGAAATTGTTATTATACATGGTCTTCTTTCTTTATTTTTTACTTTTACATGTGTTGTGTATGCTAAGAGAGGTTAGTCTATAAGGTTAAAGTGTTTAAGAGCGTTTGCTATGCCGTCGTCGTCTACAGAGGTGGTAACATAGTTAGCGTGTTCTTTTACCTTATCGTTAGCGTTGCCCATAGCCACTCCTATGCCTGCTACCTTTAGCATATCTCTATCATTGCCCCCATCTCCAAAGGCTATACACTCGTCTATGCCTATGCCTAAGTGTTTTGCTACCTTAGGCAGCGTAAGCCCTTTGTTTATGCCTATTGGCGAGACATCGGCAAAGAGCGGGTGCCATCTTGAAGCCTCACAGCCCGTTAAGGTAGGCATTATGCGCTGCTCTTCTTTCTCGGAGAAGAAGGGCGACATTTGCAGCACAGCTCCGTTAAGCAGAGGCTCTATGGGGTCTTTGATGTTTACAGAGTCTACGCCTAAGCCTTTTACAAAAAGCTCTGTAAAGATGTCGCTATAATTGTGTATAGCCACTTTGTCTTTACCGCATATTGCTAAGGTGTAATTATGCGAAGTGGCGTCAGCCATCATTTTTTTAATATCTTCTTTAGGCAGTTCTTTCATAAATATTGTCTCTTCGCCTATCTGTGCTAATGCTCCGTTAAAGGATATGTAGCCATCTATGAAAGGTTCTATATCTTTTAGGTTGGTAATAAAAGACTTTGGCCGCCCCGTAGAGATAAATATCTTGATGTCTTTTCTTTTCAGTTCTTTTATAGCCTCTATGGTAGAGGGCTGTATCTTGTGTGTTTCAAAAGATACTAAGGTGCCGTCTATATCGAAGAATGCTGCTTTTATTGTCATATAATATTAATGTGTTTAATTTACAAAGGTACAAAAAGTTTTTTGAGTGTTATCAAAAGTAGTGGTTAGACTGCTTAATTTTTATTAAATACCATTTTGCCCTACATTTCTTGCTAAAGAAGCCTTTTTTAGCGGAGGTGTGGACGCTGCGGGGTAGTCTTTTTT
Source organism: Prevotella sp. C0209C1 (assembly GCF_056583855.1). Lineage (NCBI taxonomy): Bacteria > Pseudomonadati > Bacteroidota > Bacteroidia > Bacteroidales > Prevotellaceae > Prevotella > Prevotella sp. C0209C1. The sequence continues at coordinate 41,268 of NZ_JBWPJP010000012.1, forward strand.
TAGTATTAGTTAAGAAAAAAGAGCAGATTTTTTATATAAAGTTTGCGTAAATATATATTTTTTTAGTATTTTTGCATTACGGAATAATCTTTTTAGGTAGATAGTGAAGAAGGCTTATTACATATTGCTGTTATTGTTTCTTATTCTTGTTGGTTGCCAGCTGCGTTGGTCAGATGAGAGTAAGCCGGGTGGTGTTTCTATAAAAATAGAGCGTTTCGACCGTTTAGAGTATCGTTACCTTACCATGGGCGATTATTCTGCTTTGCAGCAAATGGGTATGGAGTATCCTTTTGAGACACGCACCTTAATAGAGAAGGTGCTCAAGATAGGTCAGATAACCGATCCTGATATAAACACTAAGTTTTTAAAGTTTTATCAAGACACTACGTTGCAGACGATAATCTCTTCAGTGCAGTCGAAGTTTAGCAAGATAGACGATATACAAAAGGATCTTAACATATCTTTTTCGAGGCTTAAGCAGCAGATTCCTGATATTAAGCTGCCAAGTGTTTATACACAGATTTCGGCTCTCGACCAAAGCATCGTAACGGGTGATGGCAAGATAGGCATCTCTTTAGATAAGTATTTAGGAAAGGATTATCCTGTTTATAGCCGTTTTTATGATAAGCAGCAGCGTCTTCAGATGAGGCGTGAAGACATTGTGCCAGACTGTCTGACGTTTTACCTTATGAGCATTTTTACCCTTCCCAATTATGATTTACGTTCACAGTTTGAGCGCGACGTTTATATGGCAAAGATACAATGGGTGGTAAATAAGGCTATTGGCTTAAATTATTATCAAGGCAAATATATAGACATGGTGTCTAAGTATATGAAGGCTAATTTGTATATTAAATATGAGGATCTTTTAAAAGATACCGATTTCTCCCCGTTTTTAAGCATTATTTAAGGCTATAAAACATCATCTTTTCATGTGTAAAACATCATCTTTTCGTGGGTAAAACGTCATCTTTTTTAGGGCGAAACATCACCTAAAATTATTGCAGGTAAATTAAGTAACGGAATAACTATTATAAAGGTCATTAACACTGGTGAAAGAAAGGCAGATATTAAAGCCGTTGTTGATTATCTTTGGGAAGACGAGCATAAACACTTTCAAGAAAGGCATTATCCTAAGAAGCATATATATAGAATACTAAAACGTATAGAAAGTTCTTATGAATAAGAAACTCACCTTAAAGAGTTTGATTTCTATTTTGACATGATATATTTGCCTCCTCCCCCTTATATTCTCTCCAATGGGGTGGAATATCGTTGCAGAGTGGTAAGGTGGTGTGTGGATAAGGGGGAGTGGGCGAAAGGTAAGCCAGCTTGGTGGTTTTTATATTTTTACATTTCCCGTTCTTTTCAGGATACCCCACTGCTGCAGTTCGCCTTTGATGGCCTTGAAATAACTCTTGAAAATCACATAGTACATGATCCAGCGATAGAAGAAACGCTGCGGTATGATCCATAACAATGTCCACAACGATTCTTTTTCCACGATGAAAGCCATGATGGATACGCTTGCATCTACAATGAGGAAAATCAGATAGTAGATGAATATCTGCCAGGCATTGCCTGAGAACAGTCCTGCCAACATCAGAACGTCGGCTATAGGCGAGAACGTCGGGATAATGTACTGGAACACGAGCATATTTGGCAAAGCCCACAAGCCAAATCCCTTATAACGGCTGCTGAACAGGTTTCGACGATGTTTCCAGAAAGTCTGCATCACTCCAAAACACCAACGGGTGCGTTGCTTTACAAACTGTCTGATATTTTCGGGAGCTTCGGTCATTGCTATGGCATAGTTTTCGTTCTCGATAACGTAACCCGCCTCGATGATGCGCATCGTCAGGTCGCAGTCTTCAGCAAGCGTGTCGGTTGTGAAATATCCGGCTTTCTCCATGGCTTCCTTGCGGAACGCTCCTATGGCACCAGGCACCACGGTGATGGCGTTAATGGCAGCGTATGCCATTCGATCGAAGTTCTGAGAGGTGATATATTCTATAGCCTGCCAGTTGGTGAGCATGTTGCGGCAGTTGCCAACCTTCACGTTGCCAGCAACGGCTCCCACATGGTTTTTCTTGTCGGCAGCGAAGTGTCTCATTAGCTTGCTCACGGCATCATGGCGCAGCTGCGTATCAGCATCTATACATACCACGAAGTCGGCATCGGTGTGGCTCAGTCCGAAGTTCAGGGCAGCCGCCTTACCACCATTGGGCTTAGTGAAGATAGCCACTTTCGGGTGGCTGCCGAATTTTTCTTTTAGTATGGCAAAGGTATTGTCCTTGCTTCCGTCATCTACTACTACGATATTGAACGAAGGATAGTCTTGTGCAATAAGATTGTAAATCGTGTTCACTACGTTTACCTCCTCGTTATAGGCTGGTACAATGATGGAAACCTTAGGCATATCTTCCTTGTCGAGGTTGTTATAATTGCGTATGCGTTCTTTTCGTTTTTCCTTGAAGACAAGACCATACATGAATATGAGTCGCATAAATCCGAGAACGAGGAATACGAGGAAGAGCGCGGTGATGAAATCGCTCAGATGGTAGATGAATTCTGCCAGTGTGAGGTTCATCTGCATTGCATAGTAAGCCTCTCCTTTCTGTATGGTAGGCATAAGTGTTTCGCGTTTCATTCCCAGATAATCCTCCAGTGAGATGAAGCGATAGCCTTCTTTCTGTAGGGTGGTGATGATGCGCGGCAGTGCTTGTATGGTTGCCTTGCGGGTGGCGCCGCCAGCATCGTGTAGCAGTATGATGTGACCGTCTTCGCGGTGTACGCCGTCGGTAACACGTTGGTAAATCTGGTCGGCTGTTACGCCCGGCATCCAGTCGTTAGGGTCAATGCTTTCGCCCACCATCAGGTAGTTGCGTCGTGAAGCAAGGATCATCGGCTCTATTTCTTCATACTGTGTTGGGTCGCTGTCGGCGTTATATGGGGCACGAAACAGAATGGTACTGTGTCCGGTTATGCTCTCTATAAGCATTCGTGTGAGCTTCAGCTCTGCATAGGTGCGGTAGTCGGAGTTCTCTATCACGTTGTGATGGGTAAAGGTGTGGTTGCCGATGGTGTGTCCGGCTTCATACACTTTCCTCACAATGGGCAGGTTTTTCTCCATCTGCAAACCTACCATGAAGAATGCGGCAGGTACGTGATGTTCCTTCAGAATGCTGAGCACCAGAGGGGTCCACTTGCTGTCGGGGCCGTCATCGAAAGTGATGACGAGGTCTTTGGCGTGGCAGTGTCCTATTTTTGTTACAGTATAGTTAGATGGCAGTTTGCGGTATGTTTCATTGGCTATAAGTCCGTCGTCCTTGTCTTTCACTATGGATATGTAGCCCGGCTGCGGTTCCGACTCCACCTGCAACACTTCTCCGTTGCCCACGAAGTTCACGTCGTCAAGACTTCTTATCTGGAGCAGCTTCTGAAGGTTCCACCTGGAGGAGTTTTCGTAACTCATGTCCTTACCGTAGAAGTTCCATATACGGGAATCTTCCGTACCCAGTCGCCATACGCTGAATCCGGCAAGATGGTATTCTGCTCCGAAGCGCATGATATTATATGATGTGGCAGCATCAGTGAGATAGACCTGATGAGTCTGGTCTTCTCCATCGATGTAGGAGAAGTTGAGGTTGTAGGAATCTTCATTAAAGTCTATCGGAGTACCAGCGTTCAAAGCTGATGCCATGGCTTGGTTGAAGGTTACGGTTTCTCCATCTTTATTCTCGCACCAGTCGTAGCCATAGGCAGCCAGTCCCAGGACGAGCTTGTTGTTAGGGATATTGCGTGCTGCCCAGTCGGTGGCACGTTCTACAAACTGCTGTGAGCAGATGTCGCCCGGCTTGCTTGTCGAGTTGTGCTCGTCGTAAGCCATCAGGAAAAGATAGTCGTTGTACTTGGCGAGCTGCTCCATGTCGTAGTCTTCATTAAAAGGAGCTACATCCTGGGTAACATAGAGTCCTTTCTTATGGAAGACTGCCGAGAGTTCTCTCACAAAGGTTGTTAGCAGGGCGTTGTCGTTTATCTGTAGGTCTTCCAGGTCGATGTTTATTCCGCATAACTTATATTTGATGCAAGCTGCGAGAAGTTTCTCTGTAAACAGTTTTCTCTTGCCTGCATCCTTCATGATGTTGCCGATGGCTTCGCTTCTGAAGTCTTTGCCATAGTTGTTGGTAAGCATCGCCATAACGGGCACGCCTGCCTTCTGCGCCAGACGAAGGGCTTTCTTATTTATCTGAGTACTTAACGCTCCGGTTTTCGGATTGATGAACAGCCATTCGCCTATGAGCAGGTTGATGTGTCTGATGTTGCGCTTGAGCGAAAGCAGCGATCGTTTGTCCCAATTTACGTACCATGCTGCTCGTATTCCAATGCTCGGGTCGTTCCACTCTCTGAGATATTTCTCTTTGAGCTGGTTGCCCTTTCCTGTAAAACGAGTCTTTTTGGCAGCAGCCTCTGCATAAGCGTTGTGCATCTTATTCTCGTGAAAGAAGCGGCGGAAGGATTTGTATTCTTTTGCCGTCTCATTGTTGCGCATGAGTGGCTTTTCTGCGGTCATCACCTTGTGATAGTTGTGTATGAAGGGTATCTTAGGACTGCCTTCCAATGCGAATAAAGTTAGGAATACAATGACGAAGAATATGATTATTGCCCCGATGACTCTCATGCTCCACAGGAACTTTTTCCAGCGAGAACGTGAGTCTGTTTGAAAAATCTGCTTATCCATATCCTGAATATATTTCAAAAAAAAAATCGCTTTACTTTCCTATGCAGAAATGCTTAAAGATGTTGTTAAGTGTTTCTTGCGAGGATATTTGTGTGCCTGTTATTTCGCCAAGGAGGGAAAGGACGTCTTTAAGGTCTTCAGCCACAAGGTCGCCAGGTAGGTTTGCTTTAAAGGCGTTATGAACACGGCATAGGGCTTCGTGTGCTTTTGTGAGCACATCATAATGGCGAGCATTAGTTACTATGACCGAGTTTTCGTTGAAAGCCGGAATGTTAGCTTTTTTATAGATAGCTTGCTTAAGCTCTTCTATGTTTGTTCCTTCCTTTGCAGAGACCGATAAGGTAATGAAAGAAGGCAGAGCCTCTTTATTTACTATAGTGTCTACCTTGTTTCTTACAATGATGAAAGGTCTTTCGCCTACTTTCTTTTTTATGTCTTCATACTCTTTTCTGGAAGGGTTATCATCTATTACCCATATCACCATTTGTGCTTTATCGAGCATTTTGTATGTGCGCTCAATACCAAGCTTTTCTACTTCATCTGTTGTCTGTCTAATGCCGGCAGTATCTATAAAGCGGAATGATATGCCATTTATCTCTGTTACATCTTCAATAACATCTCGTGTGGTGCCTTCTATGTTAGATACTATAGCACGTTCTTCGCCTAAAAGGGCATTGAGGAGGGTAGATTTTCCTACGTTTGTTTTTCCGATAATGGCAACGGCAACGCCTTCTTTAAGTGCCTGTCCTATCTTAAAGGAGTGGAGTAGTGATAATACTTTTTTGTCTATTTCATCTGTTAGACTTATCAGCTCTGTGCGGTCGGCAAACTCAAGGTCTTCATGTTCAGAGAAGTCGAGCTCCAGTTCAAGCAGTGAGGTTATCTTTAGCAGGCGTTTTCTTAAAGAGGATAGCTCGTTGCTGAAATGTCCTTTCATCTGTGAAAGTGCTAATTTGTAGCTTGCTTTATTAGAAGAGGCTACCAAGTCCGCCACTGCTTCTGCTTGTGAAAGATCCATTTTACCATTGAGGTAAGCTCGCTGTGTAAACTCTCCGGGAAGTGCTTGAAAGCAGCCTGCTTCTATTAATAGGTGTAACACCTCTTTAAGGATATAAGCAGAGCCGTGGCATGATATCTCTACAGCATTTTCTCCTGTGTATGAGTGGGGTGCATGCCAAACAGAAACAACTACCTCGTCTATAACTTTTCCTGTCAAATCTATAATATTACCATAACAGAGGGTATTAGCAGGCATAGATAGTATGTCTTTAGAAAATATCCTGTTTACAATAATGATAGCATCTTTTCCAGATACCCTAATAACGCCTATAGCCCCTCCCGGTAGAGTGGCTAAGGCACAGATAGTATTATACATTTTAAAATATTAAATATAGAAAGTGTATATGTGTTTTATATATTATAACAGCATGCAAAGTGTTAAATGGGCAGTGAGGGTTATATTCTGTCAAGCACTTTTTCTATAAGCCCATCTATGGTGTTCTTATATGCGCTATTAGCTTCTTTTGCTAACCTGTTAGCTATTACCATACAGCATGTTAAAGCCTTATGCCCCATTAATAGAGAAAGCCCTGCTAAGGCTGACGACTCCATCTCAAAATTGGTAACACGCAAGCCTTTATACTCAAAGGACTCTATCTTTTCATTAAGCTTAGGGTCTTGTAGTGGTAGCCTAAGCTCACGCCCTTGTGGCCCGAAGAAACCACCACAGGCTATGGTTACGCCACGTACCATATCTTCCTTGGCAATGTTTTCTATTAGCTCTGTATTAGAACTAACTACGTATGGATTGCCAAGCTGGTTGTCCCATTTTACTTGTCTTTTAAATTCGCGCTCAAAGTCTAAATCGCAAACTTCATTGCGCCGAGCATAAAAATTGAGTAAGCCGTCGAAGCCTATGCTCTTTTGCGAAGCTATATATGTGCCTACAGGCGTGTTAGGCTGTAATCCGCCACATGTACCTATCCTTACAAGGGTAAGGCTGCGAAGGTTGTCTTTTTCCTCTCGTGTCTTAAAATCGATATTAGCAAGCGCGTCAAGCTCATTTACTACAATATCTATATTATCACAGCCTATACCTGTACTTACTACGGTAATGCGTTTTCCTTTATATATACCAGTTACTGTACGAAATTCACGGCTACTGGCCTCACTCTCTACTTTTTCAAAATGAGATGCCACCAGCACTACACGACCTGGATCTCCCACTAAGACTACCTTGTCAGCAAGATCCTCTGGCTTTACGTGTAAGTGAAAAATACTTCCGTCTTCATTGATAATTAATTCGGAAGGAGCAAAAAATTTCTTTTTCATAGATATGTGGTTTTAATATATTTATAATTTACAAAGATAAGATTTTTTATCTGATATGGCAATAACATTTCCATATAAAAAAACATATTTATTAATCACTTTTTCCACAATTAGTGTTAGCCTTTTTTGTAAAGGAATCTCTGTAAAGCTATCGTATCCATTGTTCTGGGTTAAGTTTTGCAGTTTCTTTACGTAACTGGAAGTGTAGCACCCCGGTAGAGTTTACTGTTCCCAGTGTCTGCCCAGTACCTACGTTTTGTCCACGATGTACGCTAACGTTAGCAAGATTACAGTAAACGGAGATGTAAATGCCGTGTCGTACCATAACTATAGTAGACCCTCCTGCATTGAATATTCCGCTTACCTCTCCCATAAAGACGCTACGTACGGGGCTGCCAGCTGCTCCTTTTATGTTTATACCGTTGCTGTTGAGGCGAATATTACTCATGCCTGCAACGTTATATTGTCCGAAGTGTGTAACTATTTTGCCAGTCATAGGCATGGGCAAGCGTCCTCTGTTGTTAGCAAAACTACCTGTCATGGCACGGTCAGCATTGGTAAGGCTATTGTCGGCGGTGTTAGCCTTTCGGGCAGCCTCTGCTTCGCGTGCAGCGCGTTGTTTGTCGGCTGCGGCTTTACGCTCTGCAGCTATACGGTTAGCCTCTGCCTCACGTGCTTGCTGGTAGGCAAAAGCTTTTTCTGCAGCTGCCTTTTCTTCTGCTCGTTGCTGTGCTTCTTTAGCTTTGCGTTCGGCGTCTTCAGCTTTTTTGCGTGCTGCTTCTCTGCGTGCAGATGCTTCTTGTAAAGCAGCCTGTCGTGCCTTCTCAGCTTCCTGTCGTGCTTTCTCTGCCTTTTCGGCAGCTTCCCTTCTTTCTTTTTCAGCCGCTCTTGCAGCAGCTTCTGCCATAGCTTTAGCCTTAGCCTCTCGTGCTTTGGCTTCAGCCACGCGGCGTGCATTCTCTTGTGCCGCTTTTATGGCAGCTTCTCTTTTGCGTGCCATATCCTCGGCTCTTTTCTTAGCTGCGGCAGCCCGTGCGGCAGCTTGTGCTCGTGCTTCGGCTTGTGCTCGTATGCGTGCTTTTTGTATTTCTATAGCTACCAGCTTGTCTATCTGTGCGTTTATGGTCTGCTGCGTTTTGCGGCGTTGTGCTATGACGGTTTGTAATGTTTGCTGATCTTTTTTTAGAGAGTTTACCACTTGTTGCTGTTCTAAGCGTTTGCTTTGCATCTGTGCATGAGCCTGCCTGTCTTTATATAATAAGGTGTATTTCTGCACCCGTACTTGTTTTAGCTGTATATGCTTGTTATCTACCTGTGCTTGTTTAGCTTTTAAGAGCTCTCCTTGTGCGCGCTGATATGAAGCATATTCACGTACGAAGCGCAATCGCCTATACATCTGTGAAAGGCTTTTTGCAGAGAAGATAAACATTATCTTGTCTTGTATACTACGATGGCGTGCCATATAACGCATGGATAGTATAAACTTTTTGCGGCGTTCTGTTAGCTGTGTTTGAAGCGACTTTAATTGTCCTTTTAACACTTCTATGTTGCCATTTATGCCTTTTACGTCGGTAGCTATTTGGTCAATGGTCTTTTGTTGTTGTCCTATTTCAGTATCTAATAGCATTATCTTTTGCAAGCGCTGATCAACGTCTTTTTGTTTTTTCTTTACCTGCAACTCGTTTTCCTGTATTTCTTTTTGTATGGCTTGGTTTTTCTCTCGCAAATCTTTAATGGCTGATGTTGTAATATATCTTATGTTAGCCTTTTTGCCTTTTTCGTGGCTGATATTTTGTTTTTCCTTTTTTGCAGCCTTTCCCTTTAAGTGGTTAGAGGTGGGCTTTGCTTTAAGGGAGGAATGTTGTTCTGCGGGCTTTTTTGATATTGCTCGTAGGGTAATGTTTGTAGTTTTTTTAGCTATGTTTTTTACCTTTTTTTCGGTGTTATGTAGCTTTTCTATTGTAGGCTTTGGTGCTGCAGGAATCTTTTTAATAGCCTTTTTTTGTGTTTTCTGCGATGTTTCATTAGTTGTTTTTTGCTTTATTTGCGTATGTGTTTTTTGTGCAAAGAGAGCAATTAATGAAAGAGTAAGAAATATGATAGATATTGAAAATCGTTTCATTTATAGGTTTATTAATGTTTTAAGAATGTCTTCAGCCTTTACTCTTGAGTAAGAAGAGGAAGGTGTTGTTATTGTGTCCCAATTGTTTTTATCGCTAAATCCTTCTAAGCTAAGTTTTATGTTAATGTTGTTTTTCTTATTAGCTATAGTAGTGTTAAGGGTGATATAGTGTAAGGCAGGAAAGAGTTTTGAGCCAAAAGGAGTGAATGAAGAGTATTCCCAAGAGAGTGTAGAAGTGGAGTTGTTAGAGCCATGGTATATGGCTTGTGTTTTGTTTATGTGGTTAGAGATGTTCGAAATAAGCCATGTATAAGTAATTTTGCCGTCTTTTAGAGTAATGGGCGTTGTGCTTTGTAGGGCTTGAAGAGTAGTTGCCTTTACGTCAAAGTTTGGTATATGGTATTTGTTTATATATTTATTTGTTGGCATAAAGAGTTCGTTCCAAAAGAGAGCCTGCAGAGAGTAAAAGTTTATGCCATTATTACGTAAGAAGTTTATATCATTATAGTTAGCTTTAACATACTGCTTATGAATGCGATCCATGAAGAGTACATAGTCTTTAGTAAACTCTATTCTTCCCACTTCGCTACGTAGTAATGGTATAAGTAGTTGTAGCCTTATAACTTCGTTTTTACGCATACGAAGTATTCCCGGTACAGATATGCTGTTGCCATTACGTGTTAGTGTAAAGGTAAGATTGGAAACTAAATTTTTTTGATACAGATTTTGTTCATAAACTTTTTGTAGGAAGCTCACAGACCTTTGCCTGCTAATATCATCATGATTAGTTTTAACGTTAGTAGTGGCATGGCTACTGTTGGCAGGTAAGATCTTTGCTTGCCTTTCTATGTTTTTCTTTGTGCCACAAGCAAAAAGCGTTACTACCGTAGTGGTAGCTATTATTATTTTGTAAAACTTCATTTTGCTATGTATTTTCTTGTTTGTAACTTTTGTTTTAATATATCGTTATTATTACCTTCTTCGAGCGACTTTTTCCAAAACTCAATAGCCTTATCAGTATTTCCTGTCATGCTATAAATGTCTCCAGCATGTTCAAGTACTGTTTTATCTTGTTTTGTATAGTTTCTCATTGCTTGTTCAATGTATATTTTAGCTTCTTCGTATCTTTTTAGCTTAAATAATATCCACGCATACGTGTCAAGGTATATGCCGTTTTTAGGTTCTGCCTTAATGGTTTTATAGCTCATGCTTTCTGCCTTTGATAGGTTTTTACCTGTCTGGCTAAGGTAGAAAGCGTAGTTGTTAAGGGCAAGGTAATTATCAGGCTTCCAGCTAAGACAGCTGTCATAAGCATTGAAAGCCTCTGTGGTTAATCCTTTTTCGTAAAGAATGTCGCCCATAATGGCATAGAAGTCGGACACGATGTCGGGTTTGCTGTCTGGTTTTATTTGTGTAACACCTTTTTTAAAAGCCTCTAAGGCTTCATCGTTTTTGTGTTTTTGATATAAGGCAGAGCCTTGGAAATAGTAGAAAACCATTTCTGTAGGGTTATATAGCTGTGCTGCCTTACAAAGCTCTATAACCTTATCAAATAGGTGTTTGTTCCATATATTGTATATCAGATTGATTCGTGCAGGCACATTGTCAGGCTCTATTTGTAATACTTTTTGGTATATGTTGTCAATAGAATCGTTTGGCATTTTTATAATATCCATGAAAGCCGCTTTAAGCATATAGATGTCTGCACTACTCTGTGGTGGAGTTAGGGCTTTATCAAAAAGGTGTAATATCTTTTTACTGTCTTTAGTGTTAGATGTTTGATAGATGTTAATATATTGTCTTAGAACAGCCATTTTTATATCAGTATCTGTCTTTTGAGATAGCAATATATCCTCTACTAAAGCCTCTGCGTTGTTGTTGTCTTTAATGGCATTATAATAATCTACCAAAGATAGCTTGGCTGCAGTTTGCTGAGGGTCTTCTTTTAATACGGCTTTGTAAATGGCAAGTGCTTCTTTTCTTTTCCCTTTGTTAAAAAACCAGTTACCTAACATTACCTTGTAGTTTAGCTCTAATGGGTGATTATCTACCAGCTTTTTTAGTTCTTCATATTCTTTATTCTTATCGCCCATCTCTTCATATATCTGCATTTTGCTTAGTGATAGCTGTTCGCTGGTTCCGTTAACAAGCTCTAAACGGTTTAACACATCTATCATCATTTTCTTGTTATCTTTCTGTGCATATAGCTGTAGCAATGCTTGCAATACGTCTATGCGTGTTTTGTTAATGGCATAAAGGCGTTCATAAGCATTTATGGCATCGTCATAGTCTTTTTGAGCAGTGCATACCTGTGCCAGACGTTCTTGAAAAGTGTCGTTTTGAGGGTCTATTTTAGCTGCTTTGGCTAAATATTGGCGTGTAGTAATGGTGTCTTTTAACTGGAAATAATAGCTTGCGAGCTTATAATAGACCTCTGCAGCTTTAGGGTTTAGCTCTAAAGCTCTATTAAACATGTCGAAAGCTGCACTTTGATAGCCTTTTTGCTCTTGGCAGATGCCTTCTAAAAAGAAATAGTTATAGTGTTGTAAGCTGTCTTTTTCTTGTGCCTTTAAGCATGTAATATTACATAAGAAGAACACAAAAAACATTACTCTGTGTATGAAATATCTTTTTATCATTATGGCTATTAGTCCTAATATTTTAAAGAGTATGTTGTAGAATAAATATTATTTTATGCCAGTATGCCCATAGCCGCCAGCTCCACGTTCTGTTTCGTCGAGCACTTCTACCTGCTCAAACGCCACTTGTTCATGTTTGGCTACTACCATTTGAGCTATACGTTCGCCATCGTTAATAGTAAAGCTTTCAGAGGAAAAATTAATTAGTAGTACCATCAGTTCCCCACGATAGTCGGCATCTATAGTCCCTGGCGAGTTTAAAACAGTGATGCCATGCTTTAAAGCTAAACCGCTTCGAGGGCGTATTTGTGCCTCATAGCCTACAGGGAGAGCTATGAAAAGCCCTGTCGGAACTATTTTTCGTTCCATAGGGTGGATCGTGATGGGTGTGTCTATATTAGCACGAAGGTCTAAGCCTGCGCTTTGTGTAGTGGCGTATTCTGGAAGTGGGTGATGCCCTTTGTTTATTATTCTGACTTTTATCATTTTGTAGAAAGTAATCTGTTTTATATTATTAATAAGGTACAAAAGTAAGGAATAAAGCTCAAAAAGATGCACTTTAAATAGCAAAAAGCCTTATTTTTAGTCTATTTTAATTACTTTTGTATTGTCCTTTGACATCTTCAGATAGGAATTTAAATAAAAAGAAAAATATGCAAAACAGCATGCAATGGCAGCAACTTATCTCTAATAAGCGTCTTGGTCAAGAGGTTAGGCACACTATGCGTAAAGATGATCGTTCAGAGTTTAAGCGTGATAGCGACCGTCTTATCTTTTCTGCTCCTTTTAGGAGGTTACAGAATAAGACTCAGGTGTTTCCGCTTCCGGGTAGTGTCTTTGTACATAATCGTTTAACCCATTCTTTAGAAGTGGCAAGTGTGGGTAAATCGTTAGGCGACGATGTGGCTCATCTTTTAAAGGAAAAGCACCCCGAGCTTATAGGTACATTATTTGAGGAAATAGGTACCATAGTGCAAACAGCATGTTATGCTCACGATATGGGTAATCCTCCTTTTGGTCATAGTGGTGAGAAAGCCATTCAGTCTTTCTTTACAGAAGGTAATGGCAGGTCTATAGAGGGCAAGGTTAGTACTCGTTTTTGGGAGGATATTACCCATTTTGAGGGTAATGCTAATGCTTTTAGGCTTCTTACCCATAAGTTTTTAGGGAGAAGGGAGGGTGGTTTTGTAATGACTTATACCACTCTTGTAAGCATAGTGAAGTATCCTTTTAGCTCTACAAAGGCAGGTGCTCATGGTAAGTTTGGCTTTTTTTCTTCAGAAGAGCCAGTCTATAGGCACATTGCAGACGATTTAGGCGTTATAAAAAAGCAAGACGATGAAAGTGGTGTGGTATATGCTCGCCACCCTTTAGTGTATCTTATGGAGGCAGCCGATGATATATGTTACGAAATAATGGATATAGAAGATGCCCATAAGCTAAAACTTCTTTCTTTTGAAGAAACAAAAGATTTGTTATTAGGCTTTTTCGATTTGCAGACTAAAAGGGATATTTTGCAGCGTATAAAGGAAGACGATCTTACCGATGAGAACGAGCAAGTGGTATATTTTCGTGCATGTGCAGTGGGTAAATTGGAAGCAGAATGTGTGAGGGCTTTTGTGGAAAATGAAGATAAGATATTAGCAGGCACTTTTAAGGGTTCGCTTATTGAGCATATAGACGAGCTTCCCCGTGAGGCTTATAAGGCTTGTAGCGAGGTGTCTATGCGCAAGATTTACCGTAGCAAAACAGTGTTAGACGTAGAGCTTTCGGGCTATAAGGTAATGGAAACGTTGATGGAGTCGTTGATAGGAGCAGCGGTAGAGCCTAATCATTTTCATAGCCAACAGTTTATAAGGCGTTTCTCTTCACAATACGACATACAAAGCGATAATATAGAAACACGTATTATGGCAGTACTCGATTATATAAGTGGTATGACAGATATATATGCTTTAGATATTTATCAAAAGATAAACGGAATAAGTTTACCTATTATTTAACGTAAAAGAATGGAAAAGAAAAGTTATCCCAGCCTGATGTCTGGGAAGAAGATAATATATGTACATGGTTTTCTCTCAGCAGGTTCCACACATACAGCGGTGTTGCTAAGAGAGTATATGCCTAAGGCTACGGTGATAGCTCCAGACCTTCCTGTGCACCCTTTAGAAGCAATGGAACTTCTTAAAGAGCTTGTAAAAAAGGAGCAGCCCGATATTATCATAGGCACTTCTATGGGGGGAATGTATGCAGAGATGTTATATGGCTATGACCGTATCTTAGTGAATCCTGCCTTTCAGATGGGAGATACTATGAGTAAAAACAATATGATAGGGAAGCAGACCTTTGCTAACAAAAGGCAAGATGGTGTGCAAGAAATTATTGTTACAAAGAGTCTTGTAAAAGAGTATCGTGATATGACGCAGCAATGTTTTGGGCATGTTGATGAAAAAGAGCAAGCGCGCGTATATGGGCTTTTTGGCGATAAGGACCCTATGGTGCATACTTTTGAGCTTTTTGAAAATTACTATCCGCAGGCTATACACTTTCATGGAGAACATCAGCTACTTGAAAAGGTGGTATATCATTACCTAATACCTATAATAAGGCAGATAGATGACAGGCAAGAGGGCAGAGAGCGTAAAACAATATTTATAGATTATACTACTCTTAGTGACGATTACGGGAAGCCAAAATCGAGCCTTCACAAGGCATATGAATATCTACAAGAATATTATAATATCTTTTTCACTGTGCCTGCTCCTACTAATAACATATCTTTTATAGATAAACAGCGAGCATGGATAGAAGATGTTTTTAGTGCTCCTGCATGGAATAGGGTGGTGTTTACTAATCATATCCCACTGCTATATGGTGATTATCTTATTACAACAAGTAAAACGGACAATTTTCTTGGTACAACGATAGCTTTTGGTAGTGATGATTTTAAAACATGGGAAGATATTATCTTGTTTTTTGAAAGAATGGGAGGACAGTAAAAAAAAGTGTTTTGTGTGAATGCGTGTTAGGTGATAGGTGTTTATGAATAATGCAGGCGAACTATATAAAAAAGTATCGGATATATTACAAGCTACTGCACAGCAGCAGAATAAGCTCTTACATGAAACTCTTGTATTAGCATGCCACGAAGGGCTTAAAGATACACACCACAGCTTTGGCAACCTGTCTTCACAAGTAGAATCTTTATGCCGTTATTATAATATTCCGCCTAAAGAGACACTTGCCATACAGCGTATGCGCCGCCATAGCAACACTATAGCTCCGATATTGCCTAACGACTTGCTATACGATTGCAGGTCTTTGGCACTATTTATATCCTATATCTTTAAGCAAGACATTCCCCATTTTCTTACAGGCAGGTTGCCCGATGCTCCACAGCAATGCTCTTCTTTACCCATAGCTAACTATAAGTATATACGTTGCAGCGTGCGGTCATGGAACGAAAAGCTCATATATGTTACAGTACATAATCAAGAGTCTGAAGACGAACTATTGTCCGTAGATTATAAGGATACGCCACAATACATAGACTTTTCTTATCTTGCTATATTATTACGTAAAGGAATGCAGCTTAACTTAATAGATTGTGATGTAAAAGGGAAGAAAGTCTTTCCGCGTAATATAGTAATAGAGCCCGATTACCTATTAGACATCTCTACCATTGCCAATTGCTTTGAAGACTATGGTCATCACCCCTTGCTATACACCTTACAACGTTTTTCCAGCAGGCCTTGTAACAAATATACCATATTGGGTAATTTTGCAGGGGCAGCCTTAGATGATATTATTAACAAAACATCATTTAGTTTATCACAAACCATATACGCTAACTTTCGTGATAAGGCATTAGATTTTGCTACCGCGACCGATTTTGACAGTGCTGAGTTTAAGCAAAACGCAGCACAGCAGGTAGCTAATATGCAGCAAATAGTAAAAGAGCTTTTTAATAGTATAGACAAAGCAAAGGCCATCTTAGAGCCTTCTTTTATATGTGAGGAGCTTGGCATACAGGGGCGTGTAGACCTTATGACCACTGATATGCAGCTACTTGTAGAACAGAAGTCGGGTAAGAACATATATATAGAGCGTAAAGGAATGTGTAACAGATACGGGTCCATTCATATAGAGAAGCACTACGTACAAGTATTACTATATTTTGGCATACTTAGTCATAACTTCAGTTTGAGTCCTCGCAAGACAAAGATACACTTGTTATATTCTAAATATCCTCTTCCCGATGGACTTATAGAAATAGAGTCTTTGCAAAAGCTTACTTTTGAAGCTATAAAATATCGTAACCAAGTGGTAGCTACAGAGTTTTGGATAGCACAGAATGGTTTTGAAAAAGTGTTACCTCATCTCACGCCCGAAACTCTCAATGTAGAAAAACTATCAAGCAGATTTTTTTACGAATATAAGCTCCCAATGTTGACAAACACCCTTGATCCTCTTCATGTTCTTACTCCTTTAGAAAAGGCTTACTTTACACGTATGGTAACGTTTGTCATTAGGGAGCAGATAATAAGTAAGGTAGGGATAGAGGAAGGTGTGGGTAATAGTGCTTCAGATTTGTGGAATATGCCGCTTTCTATAAAGAAGGATACAGGGAATATATTTACAGATCTATCTATAAAAAGTAAGAAGCAGAGCGGCATCTTTAATGGCTATGATATTATAACGCTTAACATACCCACGCAGGCAGACGACTTTTTGCCCAACTTTCGCCGTGGCGATATGGTTTACCTCTATTCTTACCCACGTGGGAAAGAACCCGATGTAAGGAAAAGCATTCTTTTTAAGGGTGTGATAACAGAGATACGCTTAGATGAGGTAACAGTAAAACTTAACGATGGGCAGCAAAACAAAGATATTATAAAAGGCGATTTCTTTGCCATAGAGCATGCCTCAAGTGATGTAATGGCAAATACAGCTTTACGCTCGCTATATACTTTTATTACATCAAGCAAACAAAGAAGGGATCTTCTCTTAGGTCAGTGCGCTCCGAGGGTAGATCTTACAAAAAAACTTTCACGCTCCTATCATTCCACCTATAACAATATTATATTAAAGGCTAAACAAGCCATGGATTATTTTCTCCTTGTAGGACCTCCCGGAACAGGCAAAACATCTATGGCTTTACAGTTTTTAGTGCGTGAAGCCTTGGCAGAGAAAGCTGATAGCAATCTGCTTTTGTTGTCATATACTAACAGGGCAGTAGACGAGATATGTAGTATGCTTTCTGAAAATGGTATCGACTATATACGTATAGGTAATAAGTTTAGTTGTAATCCGCTGTTTATAGACCATTTGCTAACGGAGAAGATAGCTGAAAAGACACAGCTTAAAGATATAAAAGATATTATTTTTAGCAGTCGTGTCATAGTATGTACTACTTCTACGTTAGCCTCTCATACTAATATTTTCCATCTTAAGACGTTCGATTTAGCAATTATAGATGAGGCAAGCCAGATACTTGAGCCAAACATTGTGGGGATACTTTCAGAAAAGTCAAAAAGCATAAAAGATAAAGGTGAGAAAATAAAACTTGCTATTACAAAATTTATACTCATAGGCGACTATAAACAGCTACCTGCCATAGTGCAACAGCCCGAGCAAGATGCCAAGGTGGAAGACGCTTCATTGAAAGACATTGGGCTTCATAGCTGCGCCATCTCTTTATTTGAACGCTTAATATCCATAGAACGGAAAGCCGGGCGTGAACAATTTATAGACACACTTCGCAAGCAAGGACGTATGCACCCAGATATAGCAGCTTTCCCCAACAAAATGTTTTATATTCATGAAAAGATAGAATGTGTACCACTAAAGCATCAAAAAGAGGTTAATCTGCCTTACAAAAAGCAAAGTAGGGATAATATAGACGATTTTATAAAAGTTCACCGCATGATATTTATTTCCTCAAAATCATGTAGAGATCTTAACATATCAGATAAAACTAACGTAGAGGAAGCACGTATCGTAGCAGATTTGCTTAAACGGATTTATTATCAAGCGTCCGACTACTTTGATGCAGAAAAAACAATTGGCGTCATAGTGCCTTATCGTAACCAGATAGCTATGATACGTAAAGAGATAGAAAAGCTGAATATTCCAAGTATAGAAAAAATAAGTATTGACACTGTGGAGCGGTATCAAGGAAGTCAGCGTGATGTTATAATATATTCTTTTACTATACAGCAGCGTTACCAATTAGATTTTCTTACAGCAAACACGTTTGTAGAAGATAATGATACTGTTATTGACCGCAAACTGAATGTAGCTATAACTCGTGCTCGCAAGCAAATGATTATGATAGGAAACGAAGCTACGTTAAGAGAAAATGCTATCTTTTCAGCCCTCATAGAGCATGTGAAGCAGGCGGGGGGATATATGCAAGATTATAAAGAAAGTAAGAGTATGTCGGAATAAAACATACTCTTAACAAAAAAGCATAATAATATATTTATCTGCTACCTTTTACCTTATTGTGTGTTTTTTATAATAGCTTAGGTAGCTCGAAGAGCTTGGTAGTGTTGCTACCTTTTATAAGTATATAATGCTCTGTTGGCTTTTTAAGAGCAATGGCAGCTTTAACCTCTTCTACGTTAGCAAATTTACGAAAATGGCAGTTTGTTTTAGCGAAGTTTTCCCCTACTAACCAGATGTTTTCTATTTTAGCTGCATCTATCTGGTCTACAATGCGCTGGTGTTCTTCTGCTGTAGCATCACCCAGCTCGTGCATATCTCCGAGTATAGCCATTTTGTTTTTTACCTCCATCAATCGGAAGTTTTCAATGGCAGCTTTCATGCTTGAAGGGTTAGCGTTATAGGCATCTACGATGAGATAGTTGTCCTTTGTCTTTATGAGCTGTGAGCGATTGTTAGTAGGTGTGTAGCTCTCTAAGGCATGACATATCTTATGTGGCTCTACTCCAAAATGTAAGCCTATGGTTACAGCAGCAAGCATGTTATCTAAATTATATGCGCCAATAAGTTTTGTTTGCACTTCATAAATGGCAGAAAATACTTGTTCTGTTCCTAAGGATAGTGCTGCTTGCCATGAAAATTTTAAGAAAGGGCAGCACGATATTATCTCGCCTTTTACATCGGCAGTATCATCTTGACCATAGGTTATTATTCTGTCAAAATTACGTTCTGTAGCCATTTCTACCAAATCTGGATTACTCTCATTGAGAAAGAGCAAGGCGTTGTGTGCCTTTAAGTAATCGTATAGCTCGCCCTTAGTCTTTTTTACACCTTCAAAACTACCAAAACCTTCCAAATGAGCACGTCCCACATTAGTAATAAGTCCACAAGTAGGCTCTACGTAGGTAACTAATTTTTTTATGTCTGTGGGGTGAGAAGCTCCCATTTCTATAACGGCAATCTCGTCTTTGGTAGTCATCTCGAGTAGTGTACGAGGCACCCCTACATCGTTGTTATAATTGCCCAAGGTATGATGTACTTTGTATTTTTCTGCTAATACTGCCGAAATAAGTTCTTTAGAAGTAGTCTTACCGTTTGTACCCGTTATGCCTATAACGGGAATGTTCATGCTTCGACGGTGCTCACGAGCCAGCTCTTTATAAGCAATGAGCGCATCGCTAACAAGGATAATCCTCTCATTATCAGGCTCGGCGTATTTAGATTCGTCAACGATAGCATAACTGCAACCATTCTCTAAAGCAGTTTTTGCAAAAGCATTACCATTAAACGAGGCACCTTTTAAGGCTATAAAAATACTTCCTTTAGGGCAGTTGCGGCTGTCTGTGGTTACTACTGGGTGTTGTTTATAAATCTCATATAGCTGTTTTGCATTCATAACTTTCAGTGTTTTATTAATGCAAAGGTAAAATTAATAATTGAGAAAAGGTATATATAACTACTCAACTTTGATGTTTTAAATATCCTATCCTTATTTTATAAATCTGTTTGGCTCCTTTTTTTTGTTAGCCTATGGTTTATAATACACCAAAAGACTAAAGCATAATGTTAAGGGTAATGGTTTTTATAAGTAAGGGTAAAAAATGCAGTGATATAGGCTTGATGTAAGTTAATGGGATTGATGTATGGCAATAAAACATGGCTTTTGGAGATATTTTTATGCTTTTTCTTGGTTGTGTGCGATAACAGCAGTACCTTTGCAGTACAAAAATTAAGGATAACAAATATTAATAAAGAGGCAAAGGGTCTCTTAAAAGAAAGGAAAAGATTATGATGACAATTATTTTAACATCTGTTGCAATAGTAGCAGCAGTAATCGTAAAAGCAGTAAACGTTAATAATAAGATGACTGCTTAAGGTTTGTAAAAACCTTTATTTAGAAAGTTTGTATTACACGATATTCCGCGTTTTTCATCATGAAAGATGCGGTTTTTTTATTAGTCAAAAAGCTCTTTTAGTATGGTGAGGCTGTTTAGTTTTGGCATACTTGGAATGTGTAGGGTGTAATATTTTAATATTGTTTCAGTTATTTCATTACGTTCGTTGCGTGAGAAACGGAATAAGCGCATGTTATTATAGTTCATTCGGAATAGTTTTAAGAGAGTTTTAGCGTCGTCAGGCTTTAAGTAGTCTATATGTATGGGTGCGTATTGGCAAAATTCGGCATTTCTAAGATCGAAGAAATCGTATGACTTAGGTTTAGAAAGGTTTGGGAAAAATCCTATAAATTTGCTTAAATGTAGCATAAAGGTTATATGAAAGTTAGCAAAATTGCTTACTGAAGCGTCAAGCCACTCAATGCTTTTTTTTACAAACTGGAATAAAGTCTTGTTATATTGTTCGCTGCGAGTAGCATAAAGTAAAAATTCTGATATAAAAAGCAGTATAGACGTTTTTATGGGGTTAAAAGGAATTGTAGTGAAAGGAATGTCTATTCTTATATCTTTTATGTGTTGCATGTTAGCATTAGGGCGAAAATCGAACTCTATGTCTAATAAGGTCATAGGCTGGAAATATTGTTTTTTCATTTTTCCTTTCATCGTTTTAGATAATTTTACGATAAAGGTTAAACGCCCTTCTTCCTCTGTTAACAGATCGATTATTAACGAGGAATCTCCGTATTTTATGGTATGTAGCACAATGGCTTTCGACTTTCTAAGCATATTTTTATGAACAAAATTACAAAAAACATACGAGTTAGATTAAAAATATGCTATAAATATTTGGAGGAATGAAATAATTGCTATACCTTTGCACCCGCAAAACAGCACAATGGTCTCTTCGTCTATCGGCTAGGACACAAGATTTTCATTCTTGCAAGAGGGGTTCGATTCCCCTAGAGACTACTAATAATAAAAGTATTTACAAAGATGGCAAATCATAAATCATCATTGAAGAGAATACGCCAAGATAGAGTTAAGGCGCTACATAACAAATATTATGCAAAGACTATGCGTAACGCAGTACGCAAGTTTCGTAATTTAACAGACAAGGAAGAGGCTACAAAGCTTTATCCTACTATTCAGAAGATGTTAGATAAGCTTGCTAAGGTTAATATTATCCATAAGAATAAGGCAGCTAATTTAAAATCGAGCCTTACTAAGCATGTTGCTTCTTTAGGTTAATTACTTATTAGTCATAGCTAAGAAAATATATTAGGGTTGTAATCTATTATGATTACGACCCTAATTCTTTTATTTATTTTTAGAAAGGAAAAAGTTCTTTTACTAAGAAAAAAATAGTATCTTTGCATATTAGAATAAAAGAACAATCTAACAAAAGATGACAGAAAATCAAGAACACGAGAATAATTATTCCGCCAGTAATATTCAGGTATTAGAGGGCTTAGAGGCTGTTCGTAAGCGTCCTGCTATGTACATTGGCGACATTAGTGAGAAAGGTCTTCATCACTTAATAAACGAGACGGTAGACAACTCTATAGATGAGGCTATGGCTGGTTATTGTACCGACATAGAGGTGACTATAAATGCTGACAATTCTATTACTGTGGAGGATAACGGTCGTGGTATCCCTGTTGATGAGCATAAGAAGCTACATAAGAGTGCATTAGAGGTGGTAATGACAGTGTTGCATGCAGGAGGTAAGTTTGACAAAGGTTCGTATAAGGTTAGTGGTGGTTTGCATGGTGTAGGTGTTAGCTGTGTAAACGCTTTATCTAAGCATATGTTATCTCAGGTGTTTCGCGATGGGAAGATATATCAGCAAGAATATGAAAAAGGAAAGCCTTTGTATCCTGTAAAGATAGTAGGCGATACTGATAAGACGGGTACTCGCCAGCAGTTTTGGCCTGACGGTACTATTTTTACCACAACAGTATTTCAGTGGGACGTTGTAGCGCGTCGTATGCGTGAGCTTGCGTATCTTAATGCTGGCATAAAAATTACTTTAACAGATCTTCGTCTTAACGCTGAAACAGGTAAAACTCGTACAGAGGTTTTTCATGCTAAAGATGGTTTGAAAGAATATGTACGTTATGTAGATCGTCATCGTCAGCATTTATTTGACGATGTTATTTATCTCAAGAGTGAGAAGCAAGGTGTGCCCATAGAGGTTGCTATAATGTATAATACCGATTATACAGAGAATATACATTCTTATGTAAATAATATTAACACTATAGAGGGTGGTACTCATTTGCAAGGGTTTCGTACAGCCTTGACACGTTCTTTAAAGGCGTATGCTGATAATGATGCGCAAATATCAAAGCAAATAGAAAAAGCTAAGATAGAAATTACTGGTGAAGATTTTCGTGAAGGTTTGACGGCTGTTATATCTGTAAAGGTAGCCGAGCCACAGTTTGAAGGTCAGACAAAGACTAAGCTAGGTAATAGTGAGGTTTCTGGTGCTGTTCAGCAGGCAGTAGGCGAGGCTTTAAGTGCTTATTTAGAAGAGCATCCTAATGAGGCTAAGATGATTTGCAATAAGGTAGTTATTGCAGCTACAGCCCGAATAGCAGCCCGTAAGGCTCGTGAGAGCGTACAGCGTAAGAACGTTATGACTGGTGGAGGCTTACCCGGTAAGCTTGCAGATTGTTCTAATAAAGATCCTAAGGTATGTGAGATATTTTTAGTAGAGGGCGATTCTGCAGGTGGGTCTGCTAAGCAAGGGCGCGATCGTTATACACAAGCTATCTTGCCTCTTCGTGGTAAGATATTAAATGTAGAAAAGGTGCAGCGTCATAGAGTGTTTGAGGCAGAATCGGTAATGAACATCATTCAGTCGATAGGAGTACGTTTTGGAGTGGAGGAAGATTCTGATTTTGAAGCAAATATAGAAAAGCTGCGTTATGATAAGATTATTATAATGACCGATGCTGATGTAGATGGTTCACACATAGATACTCTTATAATGACTCTTTTTTATCGTTATATGCCTAAGGTCATCGAGCAAGGTCATTTGTTTATAGCTACTCCACCATTATATAAATGTACTTATAAAAAGGTAAGTGAGTATTGTTACACAGAGCAGCAACGTCAGGCTTTTATTGATAGATATGGTGCTGGTGAAGAAGGTAAAAATATTCATACGCAGAGATATAAAGGTTTAGGAGAGATGAATCCCGAACAGCTTTGGGAAACAACTATGGATCCTAGCAAACGGCTTCTAAAACAAGTTACTATAGAGAATGCTGCAGATGCAGATGAAGTTTTCTCAATGTTGATGGGAGATGATGTAGAGCCGAGACGTGAGTTTATAGAGCAAAATGCTAATTATGCAAATATTGATGCTTAAGTTTTATGTAAAGAAATAAATTTTAGAATCCCTTTCCATCATTATGGTTAGGGATTTTAATGTTTTAAAAACTATAGTATATATATTTTTTTAAATGGAGAAGAAAAAGATAGATAATTTAAAAGAGATAACTGTAGAGCATGCTAAAAGCAAATATGCAAAGGGAGGATATATCGAAGATGAGTTTATCCTGTTTGAAGAAATTGCAGAAGTCCCTATTCCTATTGGTTATTTACGGTTTCAAAGCGTGTTTTTTGCTATTTGTACAGCAGGCGAAGCTAAATATAAACTTAACACGAAAGACTTATATGTAGAAGCTGGAGATGCTGTTATTGTTACCAGTGGGCAAGTAGTGAGTGATGTTTGCTTATCAAGCAATTTTAAGGGCTTTGGCTTTATGTTGTCTTTAGATTTCTTTCATTATATCCTTAGTGGTATAACTAACTTGTCTTCTCTATTTATGTTCTCGCGCAGTAACCCTGTTTTTAGAATTTCTAAAGACCAGATAGATGATATTTTAGAGCATTGTAAGCGTGCCAAGAAGCGTCTGATAGATCGTACTCATCCTTTTAGAAGAGAATTAATTGCTTGTTTGATACGTGCTATGATTTATGATTTTGGAAGCATTATCTATAAAGCACAGCATTCTAAGAATGTAAAACAAAATAGGGCAGAGGTTATTTTTAATAAATTTATGGATTCTGTTCAAGAGAATTTTAAGACAGAACGACGTGTGTCGTGGTATGCAAGAGAGCTAAATATTACAGCAAAGTATCTTTCAGAAGTAGTAAAACTCATAAGTAAACGCACTCCAAGAGAGTGGATTGATTATTATGTTGTGCTCGAAATACGAGTTCTTCTCCGCTCAAGCGATCTTAGTGTAAAAGAAATATCTAATGAGCTTCATTTTGCTAATCAAAGTTTTATGGGTAAATATTTCCGCGAACATGTTGGTATTAGTCCTTTAAAGTTTAGAAGGAGCTAAACTTTAAAAGCTGATATTTATTATTCTTATTTAATAGCATAAAAGGCTGTTTGTAATGTAAGTTTTTACTTAAATATTTGTTTATTTTATTTTTTATACCTAACTTTGCACCACTTTAATAGGAATATTAAGCCCAGATGGCGGAATAGGTAGACGCGCTGGTCTCAAACACCAGTGGAGCAATCCATCCCGGTTCGAGCCCGGGTCTGGGTACCGCAAATCCCTTGTAAATCGATGATTTACAAGGGATTTTTCTTTTTCGACGCGTACTAAAAGTGTACTATATAGGGTCAGTCGTAAAACCCAGTTGCAAGCCCTCTCCTCTCAGGCACATAATTTCATAAGTATTTGTTATCTTTGCATC
>NZ_JBWPJP010000013.1:0-65057 GCF_056583855.1 Prevotella sp. C0209C1
GATGCAAAGATAACAAATACTTATGAAATTATGTGCCTGAGAGGAGAGGGCTTGCAACTGGGTTTTACGACTGACCCCTATATACCCTCACCATTATAAGAGAACAGCCTTACTTTAGCAGCTCCACAGCCTTATCTACTGCGGCATCGATGTTAGAGGCATCTTTACCTCCTGCCTGAGCATAATGAGCCTGACCTCCGCCACCGCCCTTAATGAGCTGAGCTGCCTCACGTATAACCTTGCCAGCATTCTTTTTGCCCTCTTTCACCATGTCGTCGCTAAGCATAACGCTAATCTGGGGACGGTTACCACTAACCGAACCTAACACGCAAATGAGCTTACTATCAAAGGCCTCACGCACCTTAAACACTATGTCCTTAGCCGAAGAGCTATCTACCTCAAGCACTGCCTTTACTATATGAACGCCATCTACCTCTTTTGCCGATTCTATCAACGTCTTAGCATGGCGGGCAACACCCTGCTTGCGAAGGCTCTCCATGTCCTTCTTCATAGCTTCATGCTCTTCTATATATTTCTTTAAAGCTACCTTTAAGTCCTTAGGGTTATTAAGCATCTGTTTAAGATCGCGCAAAGTATCTTCCTGAGTGTATATAGCCTCCTCGCTATTAGCACCTGTAAGAGCCTCTATACGACGAACACCTGCTGCTACACTGCTCTCGCCTACTATCTTAAAAAAGCCTATACTACCTGTCGATTTGGCATGAATGCCGCCACAAAACTCACAGCTTGGACCAAAGCGCACCACTCTTACCTTGTCGCCATACTTCTCGCCAAACAAAGCCACAGCACCCATCTTCTTAGCTTCTTCTATAGGTGTATCACGATGCTCATCACAGCTATAATCTGCACGGATAAGCCCGTTTACTATCCTTTCCACCTTACGCAGCTCCTCTTCGGTAATCTTTTGGAAATGAGACACATCAAAGCGTAGCGTGGTCGGACTCACATACGAGCCCTTCTGCTCTGCATGCTCACCCAAAACCTCCTTTAACGCATAATCGAGCAAATGGGTTGCAGTATGGTTAGCAGCACTTGCCTCACGCTTGTCAGTATCTACACAAGCCATAAAACTTGCCTCTACGTTCTTAGGAAGCTCCCCTATGATATGTATGCTCTGATTGTTCTCGCGCTTGGTATCTAACACATTTACCGTTTCCTGCTCACTTACCAGCACACCCTGATCGCCTACCTGACCTCCCATCTCTCCATAGAAAGGAGTATTGTCAAGCACCACCTCATAAAAGGAATGCTTCTTCTGGGTTACCTTACGATAACGTAGTATCCTACATTCATACTCTGTATAATCGTAGCCTACAAAGGTCTGCTCGCCTTGCCTAACTATCATCCAGTCGCCATTTTCCGTTACAGCCGCATTTCGGGCACGTGCCTTTTGCTGAGACATCTCCATGTCAAACTGCTTCTCATCTACAGTGTAACCATTCTCACGACAGATAAGCTCCGTTAAATCGAGCGGGAAGCCATAGGTATCAAACAGGCGGAAAGCCTCTTTACCATCAAGACAGCTCTGCCCATGAGCCTTTAGCTCGTCCATAGCTCCGTTTAAAAGAGTAATACCCTTTTCCAATGTGCGTAAGAAAGAGTCTTCCTCCTCCTTTATGACACGCCCTATAAGCTCCTCTTGAGCCGATAGCTCGGGGTACGCAGCACCCATCTCGCTCACTAAGGTAGGTAAGAGCTTGTACATAAAAGCCTCGCGCTGATTAAGGAAAGTATAAGCGTAGCGCACACCACGACGCAGAATACGACGAATAACATAACCTGCCTTTGCATTGCTTGGCAGCTGACCATCGGCTATAGAAAAGGCTACTGCACGCAAATGATCGGCTATGACGCGCATAGCAACGTCTATCTTTTCCTGCTCTGTTAAGCACTCGCCGTCCTTTCCCGTAGGCGATGTAAAACCATACTTATAATTGCTTAAAGCCTCTATCCTCTTTATGATGGGCTGGAAAATATCTGTATCATAGTTAGAATGCTTGCCTTGCAGCATGCGCACTAAACGCTCAAAACCCATTCCAGTATCTATAACATTCATGGCTAAAGGCTCTAAGCTGCCGTCCGACTTGCGGTTAAACTGCATAAAGACAATGTTCCATATCTCGATAACCTGTGGGTCGTCCTTGTTCACTAAGTCGCGACCTAACACCCCATTACGCTTGTCCAAGGGGCGAGAGTCGATATGTATTTCCGTACATGGTCCACAGGGACCAGTATCGCCCATTTCCCAAAAATTGTCGTGCTTGTTGCCGTCTATGATGTGATCCTTTGGCAAGTGTTTCAACCAATATTTCGCTGCCTCATCATCGCGAGGGATATTCTCGTCCTTGCTGCCTTCAAACACAGTAACATAAATATCCTTCTCTGAAAGGTGAAGAACATCTACCAAATACTCCCAGGCATAGTCTATAGCACCTTCCTTAAAATAATCGCCAAAACTCCAGTTGCCTAACATCTCAAACATGGTGTGGTGATAGGTATCATGGCCTACCTCCTCTAAGTCGTTATGCTTACCACTTACACGAAGACACTTCTGCGAATCGGTACGACGGCGAGGCTCGGGCGATTTCGTACCTAAAATAATATCTTTCCACTGGTTCATACCCGCATTGGTAAACATCAGTGTAGGATCGTCCTTAATTACCATCGGTGCTGATGGTACGATAACATGTCCTTTCGACTCAAAAAACTTCTTATACGAGTCGCGGATTTCATTTGCTGTCATCATCTTTTTTATGTTTTAAATCTATATTTTCACTCAAAATAATTGCAAAGATACTGACTTTTGAGTATTTTTGCAAACAAAAAAGAAGCAGAACATATAAAAACATCTACCCTTTATCTATTTTGTCTAATGGGTTATATTTATATATATGTTCCACACTTCTATTATAAAATATTCTTAATTAACACTGTCTCATCATGCAAGAAAGCCCTCAAAAGCTATACTATTCCATTAAGGAAGTGGCATCGGAGCTTAACGTTTCAGAAAGTATGCTACGCTATTGGGAGACCGAATTTCCACATCTACGCCCTAAAAAGAAAGGAAACGGAACACGCCAATATAGCTTAAAAGATATAGAACAGATAAAGATAATCTATAACCTTGTAAAGGTACGCGGATTTAAGATAGCTGCTGCACGTAAAATGATAAACGAAAACCGTAGCGGAGCAGAAAAAAGCCAGCAAGTATTAGGCACCCTTATCTCTGTACGCGACCAGCTTAAAGAGCTTAAAAAAAGGTTAGACCTCCTTACATAGCCCACCCCTCTTTTATCTATCTGAAAAGAGAAAAGTTTACACTGCCATAACTTCTATGCTCTATGAAGCGAGCATGCCCTGAGAAGTCATTACCCTTACCATGCTCAAAGACTAACAAGCCCCCACTTTTAAGCAGATTATTAGACAGGATAAGTTCAGGCACAGCCTCTATATCAGGTAAAGCATAAGGAGGATCGGCAAAAATAAAGTCGAACTGCCGCTTACAGGTCTTTATAAAACGCAGAGCATCACCCTTTACCAATATGTCGTTATCTGCCTTTACCTTTTCTATACATTGCCCTATAAAACGAGCATGATCCCTATCTTTCTCTACAGTAACTACCTCCTTACAGCCTCGTGAGAGCAGTTCTAAGGATATGCTGCCCGTACCTGCAAAAAGGTCGAGAGCCTCCATATCCTCAAGGTCCATATATCCCCTTATAACGTTAAAGATGTTCTCTTTAGCAAAATCGGTAGTAGGACGTGCCTTAAAGCTATGAGGCACATCAAAGTGTCTTCCTTTATATAAGCCTGTTATTATTCGCATCACTTCGCTCTTTTTATATGCTATCTCTGGTCTAAATATAACACCTTCTCATCGTAATGCATATCTTCCGACATAGTACCTCCACGCTTTTCTATCTCTTTTTCAAGCGTGTCTACATAAACACGAGAAAGAAACTTTTCTAATTCCGCCACAAGCCACTTCTCATAAGATACTTTCCCCATTATGTGAAGCTCGTCTTTTTCCACACTCATACCAAGCTCTCGCCACACAAAAAGCAAATAGTAAAGCGCATCATGACCATGACTACCATCAAAGGTGTTATTATATCTGAAACGAGTCTGCTGAAAGCTCACCACCTCCATGGTATGATCATGAAAATAAGCAAAGAGCTTACGCCTTTTGTTCTGATATGACAGCTTTTGCAAATAAGCCCATACAGGCTGCATAAGAGGCTGTATGCTTACCATGGGGAAGTGGTCGTCGATAACCATCTTCAAGTCTTTATTAATAGCCATGACAGCTTTCACACTAAGGCTCGGTAGCTCTACCTGCACTATCTCCTCATTTCCCTTTAACGAAAATGCCGACTTATATAACACCTCACCATCGTTTTCCTCTGCCTCTTCCATAGGTATAAGCATAGCAGGAACGTCTAAAAGCACCAAAGCACACTTATAGCCACTCTGTAATAATTCCGACACTGAGAAAGCCTCACGCAGATTAGCTGCCACCGAAATGCCCTTATTAGTGTTATAAGGCTCATAAACAGCATACCCCTTCTCTATTGTTGTGTACACCGAGAAGCTCAAATCGCTCCGCCCTATACGTATGGTAAGGCGAAGACGTATATCTTTTACATCTGTGTCTGCTGCCATTTTAAAGTTGTTACATTTAATAAGATGCAAACTTACAATATTTTTTCCAATTACCTTTTACCTACTTTGACAAATATCACAAAACTGCGTCTTACATGCAAAATCTTATGCAAAAGTGGCTTTTTATCGATTTTTAGCAGTACCTTTGCCACACAGGATATACAAAACAAACAAATGGCAAGAGCATTTTTTATTATCTTCGGGTGCTTAGGGCT
The DNA here is from genome assembly GCF_056583855.1 of Prevotella sp. C0209C1. NCBI lineage: Bacteria > Pseudomonadati > Bacteroidota > Bacteroidia > Bacteroidales > Prevotellaceae > Prevotella > Prevotella sp. C0209C1. The sequence goes on from NZ_JBWPJP010000013.1 coordinate 4,899, forward strand.
CGGAGAGTTTATCGTATGGGCTACTGGTATAAAGTTGCCCTCAAGTATTATTGGCATGCTGATGCTTACCCTTTTTCTGAAAATAGGTTGGGTAAAGCTCGACTGGATAGAGCGCATGTCAAAGTTTTTAATAGCAAATCTTGGCTTCTTTTTCGTACCGCCCGGAGTAGCTATAATGCTTTATCTCGACATTATAAAAGCACAATGGCTACCCATAACAGTTGCTACCATAGTTAGCACCGTTTTAGTATTGATAGTAACAGGGCACATGCACCAGTTTGTCATTAAGTGCGAACGCAAGATAGGGGGCATGGACTTGCTACATCGCCACATAGACGACGATGCCTTTTATGCCAACAGGCACCACCCTAACAAGCCGCAAGAGCTTCAGAAACAAGACTTAGATGAGGCTTCAGAAGAAGAAGACTTACCAAACATTGACGACAAATAAAAACATACAAAAACAATTATGATAGAGATTTTTTCCAATCAATATCTTATCTTAGCACTTACCTTTGGCATTTACTTCTTATGCAGATACATACAAGTGCGCATGGGGTGGCTACTGCTCAACCCTATCTTAATATCTATAGTAACACTTATAATATACCTAAAGTTTACAAATGTGCCTTTCGAGGTATATAAGCACAACTCCGAGCTGATAGACTTTTGGTTAAAACCTGCCGTTGTTGCCCTCGGCGTACCTCTATACCTACAGCTTGATGCTATAAAAAAACTATGGTTCCCCATTGTTATGTCGCAGCTCGTGGGCTGCCTTGTAGGTATAGTAAGCGCAGTGGTAGTAGCTAAAGTGTTAGGCGCACCAGACGCCATTATACTGTCGCTGGCAAGCAAGTCGGTAACAACACCTATAGCAATGGAGGTAACACAGAGCGTGGGAGGTATACCCTCTCTTACTGCTGCCGTAGTAGTAATAACAGGTATCATAGGAGCCTTAATAGGATTTAAAACCCTTACAGTGGGAAGAATAAACAGCCCAATAGCACAAGGCCTGTCTATGGGTACGGCATCACACGCCGTAGGAGCATCTACAGCTATGGGATATGGTACCAAATACGGAGCTTTCGCCTCACTGGGCATAACCCTTAACGGCATCTTTACTGCCTTGCTAACACCCACCATACTACACCTTATAGCTTCAATACTTTAAAAAATAATATTTAAAAAAGATGAAACCGAAAAAGCTGATTTACCTCATTGCCCTTTGCATAGCCTTTATAACATGCAAAGCCGTAAAAGACCCACAAAAAAGCACTGCTGCCACACCACTAACACAGTATGCTAACATAAAGGAAAAGCCCATATCCGGAAAAGCAAACACTGCCTCTTCTAACACATACGGCTCTTCTTTTAACACATCAGCAACATTCAACTTCTTACCTCGAAACCCTCGCAATCTACCATCTAAAACATTAAACAGAATGGGGTACACCGTGTCTTATAACCCTGTTACTAAACAACCTAACTGGGTGGCATGGCACCTTACATCATGGCGCACATACGGCGAGGCTACACGCAAGGGTATAGAGTTTCAGGCGGACTATGATGTAGCCAACCCTGTAGACACATACGACTACGTAAGGTCTGGCTTCGACCGTGGGCACATGTGTCCTGCTGCAGATAACAAATGGAGCCAAAAGGCTATGATACAGAGCTTTCTCATGACTAACGTCTGCCCACAGACCCACGCCCTAAACGCTGGGCTATGGAACAGCCTTGAGACACAATGCCGCAACTGGGCACGCAAATACGGCTCGGTGTACGTCGTTTCAGGCCCCATCTTCACACGCGGCTCACACCAATACATAGGTAGCCACCATGTCATGGTGCCAGAGGCGTTTTTTAAAGTGGTGCTATGCCTCGAAGGAAAGCCACGGGCTATAGGCTGGATAGTTAGAAACACTGACGAGAAAGGACGCAAAAAGACACACTTCATTAACACCATAGACCAAGTGGAACGCATCACTGGCTTCGACTTCTTCCCCGCTCTACCCGATAAGATAGAAAACAAAATAGAGGCAGAAGCTAACTTTACACAGTTCTGACAAAACACATATAATGCTAAAAGACCAGCTCCTTTATCTTCTTAAAAGCAACTTTCCACTACCGCCTACAAACGACCAGGAACAGGCCTTAGACACCTTTGCCGAGTTTGTCTTCTCACACAACGAGCTGTCTATAATGCTCCTTAGAGGAAGTGCCGGGACAGGAAAAACACTTACGGCATCTATCATTGTAAAAACAATGCTACAGATGCACTATAACATCACCCTGCTTGCACCCACAGGAAGGGCATCTAAAGTGCTTTCGACATACGCCAATTACCCCGCATCTACCATTCATCGCTTCATATACAGAGAACGTGCCTTCACAGGCACTGACGGCGAATTTAATCTTAACAACAATCTATACCACGACCGCTTCTTCCTTGTAGACGAAGCATCTATGATAAACTATACCTCATACAACAGCTCCTTCGGTAGTGGAAGCCTATTACAAGACCTTATACAGTATGTTTATAATGGCAACAACTGCAGACTTATTCTCGTAGGAGACAATGCACAGCTACCACCAGTAGGAGAAGAAAGTAGCGCTGCTTTAAGAAGCGACATACTACAGAGCATGAACCTACAAGTGTTCCATACCGATATAGAAGAAGTGCTAAGGCAAAGCCTCAACTCCGGAATACTATACAATGCCAACAGCATACGCTACATGATAGACAGTGGCACACAAGGCACACTACCACAAATAGCCACAAAAGGATTCCCTGACATCACCATAGTGCCACAAGACGAGATTATAGACACCATAGCCTCATCATACTCGCTCCAAGGCATAGACGAAACCATCATCATAACACGATCTAACAAAAGAGCTAACATCTTTAACCAAGGCATTCGCAACATGATATTCGATAGGGAAGAAGAGCTATCTACATGCGACATGATAATGATAGTACGAAACAAATATCTATCACAAGAGAAAAAACAACAACAAAACAGCTCTGGACGAAAACTAAACTTCATTGCAAACGGCGACAGAGCCATAGTAAGACGCGTTAGAAACTATAGAGAGCTATACGGATTTAGATTTGCTGATGTTACACTACGCTTCCCAGACTTTGACGACACCGAACTTAACACCACCGTACTGCTCGATGTTCTAAACTCCGAAGCACCAAGCCTTACAAGCCAACAAAGCAAAGACCTCTTCAATAACATCATGGAAGATTATGCCGATATACCACAAAAAGCCGAACGCATGAAGCTGCTTAAGCAAGACACCTACCTTAACGCACTACAGGTAAAGTTTGGATATGCCATAACCTGCCACAAAGCACAGGGAGGACAATGGCAGCACGTCTTCATAGACCAAGGCTACATCACTGAGCAAACACTATCTCCACAATACTACCACTGGCTATACACTGCCTTTACAAGAGCCACCAAACACCTGTATCTCATCAACTGGCCTAAGCAGCAAGTAAAGCAAACCTAACACCTCACACTGACGCCATAACCACCTTTTCCTATAAATAATCTTACACCAATCTGCCCTAAACACCACTTCTTAGAAAAGAAAATAACAACTGTTAGAAGGAAAAATAAATTATTTTTCCTGCATTTTTAATTTATTTTTGTTGTAAAAATAACCTAAAAATGCTTTCCTCCCTTATCTTCCTGCTCTTTCATCAGATGTTTTTTGCTTTAAACAATCTAATGATTTTCCTTCTAAATTATAGTGTGTAGTATCATGTATGGAAAACTTATTCTGAAAGAATAATTTTGCGCTCTAAAGGGTTTTCATTATATTTGCATTACCAAAGTAAATATATATAAGTGAGGTTATTTTTTTTATATGATAGATAGGCAGACAGTAGACAAGATTACCGATGCTGTAAACATTGTCGATGTTGTAAGCGATTTTATTTCCTTACGTAAGGCAGGCACCAGCTATAAGGGCTTGTGTCCTTTCCACGACGATACTACCCCCTCCTTTTCGGTTAGTCCGGTAAAGGGGGTATATAAGTGTTTTGCCTGTGGTGCAGCAGGCAATGCTGTAAAATTTGTTATGCAATATGAGCAGATGACATATTGGGAGGCTCTCAGATGGCTTGCCAAGAAGTATAACATCGAGGTAAAAGAGCGTCAGATGACAAGTCAGGAAAAGCAGCAAGCCAGCATGCGCGAATCGATGTTTATCATAAACGAATGGGCAAGCAGGTATTTTCAGGACGTCCTCCATTCTTCTACCGATGGTAAAGCCATAGGGTTACAGTATTTTCGCAGTCGTGGTTTTCGCGATGACATCATAAAAAAGTTTATGTTAGGCTATAGTCTTCCCCGCCGTGAAAGCCTTGCTGTGTCAGCCTTAGAGGCAGGTTATAAAAAGGAGTTTTTGCTAAATACGGGTCTATGCTTTGAGCGTCAGACAGGCGAGCTTACAGACAGGTTTAGCGGCAGGGTGATATTTCCGTGGCTAAGCCTCAGCGGTAAGGTAACGGGCTTTGGTGGCAGGCTCTTAGACTCACGCACAAAGGGTGTGATGCAGAAGTACGTCAATTCTCCCGACAGCGAGATATTCCACAAAGAGCGTGAGCTATATGGCATCTTCTGGGCTAAGAAAGCCATAGCCAGACACGACCTTGTGTACATGGTAGAGGGCTATACCGACGTCCTTGCCCTGCACCAATGTGGCATAGAAAACGTTGTGGCTAACAGCGGCACAGCCCTTTCTGTCTTTCAGATAAGAATGCTCCACCGCTTCACCTCTAACATCGTCTTGATATACGATGGCGATGCTGCTGGGCAGCATGCAGCCCTTAGAGGTACTGACATGCTGCTCTCTGAGGGTATGAACGTAAAGGTCTTGCTCCTGCCCGATGGTAAAGACCCTGACGAGTTTGCAAAGATGTATAGCTCGGAAGAGCTTGTGAGGTATATAGAAGAGCACCAGACCGACTTTATAGTCTTTAAAATAGCTCTACTTCTAAAGGGCGTTACTGACCCTATAAAGCGTTCGGAGGCTATCAACTCCATCGTAGAGAGCATATCCGTAATAAAAGATCCTGTCCTTCGCGATACCTACCTACACGAGTGTATGGCACGCACAGGGGTGGCAGAGCAAACGCTCATCTCGCAGATGAACCGCTTTATATATAATAACAAGGAGCGCGAGCGCAAAGACTCCACACCAAGGGCTGAGATAAAAGCAGAGCCGGCAGCAGCCTCAAAGAGCTTTCCCACAGCTATAACTGCCCAAGCCGAAGATGTAGAGACATGGCTCATACAGCAGGTGATAAGATACGGAGAGCAGATAATTATAAAAGACGTAAAAGACAACTCGTCAGGCAACCTCATATCGCTCAACGTAGCACAATATATATCTTACGACTTAGGCTTAGACAACCTCAGCTTTACCTTTCCTCTATACAACAAGATACTCCAAGAGGCTATAGAACACTCCTCAGACGAAGGCTTTGTGGCAGAAAACTATTTCATACAACACCCCGACATTAACATTTCTGAAATAGCCACAGAGCTTAGTGTAGAGAAATTTAAGCTATCTGAAAGCCTACAACCTAAACAAGACGAGGCTGCACTGCTTGAGAACGTAAAGCATCTCATATTAGATTTTCGTCGCAACTATGTAGAACACCGTTACAACGATCTAAAAGAACAGATAAAACAAACCCAAACCAACGAGGGTAAGATAAAGGCTTTGGCAGAGCTACAGAAGATGCAACAGCTAAGAAACATAATAGCCAAAAAGTTAGGCAACAACATTATAATATAAAAAAAGCTAAACTTATGCAATACGCCTACTGGATAATCCTCACCATTTACACCCTTATAACCCTTGCCACCATCGTTCGCATTCTCTTAGAACACAGGCAGCCGGCTATAACGATGGCATGGGTTATGGTGCTGGCGTTCCTGCCTGTAATGGGTATAATACTCTTTTTCTTCTTCGGACAGAAAACACGCAAAGAACGAAAGATATGGCAGCGCACACTTAACAAGCTCACAAAGCGGTCTATGTTAGAGTTTGTAGAGCAGAAAAATCTTTTCATAGAAGAGCGTTATCGCACTATAATAAACCTCTTCATGAATCAAAACCTTTCCCTGCCCTTTAAAAACAACAATGTAGAAATATATACCCATGGCAGCAACTTCTTCCTTGCTCTGCTTAAAGAGATAGGTAAGGCTACTAAGCACATACACATAGATGCCTTCATCTTTAGCGACGACGCCTTAGGTAGGCTCATTGCCGACGCCTTGATAGATAAGGCTAAGGAGGGTGTAGAGGTGCGCATAGTGTACGATGACGTAGGCTCGTGGCGAGCAAAGAAGTCCTTTTTCCTCCGTATGAAGAAGGCTGGCATAGAGATATATCCCTTTATGCCCGTGCGTTATCCCTTCTTAACAAGTAAGGTAAACTATCGTAACCATCGCAAGATGTACATCTTCGACGGCAAGGTGGGCTTCATAGGCGGAATGAACATAGCTTTGCGTTACATAAAAGGCACACGCAAGCAAGCCTGGCGCGATACCCAAGTGCGCATAGAGGGTGCTGCTGTGTATGGGTTACAACGTGCTTTCTTTGTAGACTGGTTTTTTGTTTGCCACACCCTGATGACCAATCACAAGTATTATCCCACTATATCTATACCCGAAAACGACACCTTGGTGCAGATAGTTACAAGCAATCCTACCAGTCAGTGGCCAGAGATAGAGCAGGGCTATGTGCGCATTCTTCTCGATGCAGAGAAATATGTTTACATGGAAACCCCTTACTTTCTTCCTACCGAGCCTATACTCTTTGCCATGCGCACAGCAGCCGTTTCAGGGGTGGACGTGCGGCTTATGATACCCTTCGACACTGAAACAAAGATAGTGGAATGGGCATCACGGTCGTATGTAGTAGACACGATAAGGGCAGGGGTAAAGGTGTTTTTCTATAAAGCAGGCTTTAACCACTCCAAGCTGCTTGTTACCGACGACTGCCTTGCCACGATAGGTTCTACAAATATCGACTTTAGGAGTTTTGAAAACAATTTCGAATCGAATGCTTTCTTCTACAATAAAGCCATAGCACGACAGGTAAAAGACATCTTTTTACAAGATCAGGCTCAAAGCTCAAGCATCGACGACCTTCGTAACCGCTTTCGTCTTCCTTTCATACAACGGTTGTGGGAATCGGTAGTAAGGCTACTTAGTCCGCTCATGTAACAGAAAAAAAAGAATAAGCCCCATGCTTTTTACTTGCTTTTCTGAATTATATTCCCTACTTTTGCATAAAAATTAAGTCTATGACGAGCGATAGTATAGTAATCATTCCTACTTATAACGAAAAGGAAAACATTGAGAAAATCATAAGAGCAGTGTTTGCCCTTGAAAAGTCCTTTAACATTCTTATTATAGATGATGGTAGTCCTGACGGTACAGCACAGATCGTTCATGGCTTAATGGATAAAGAGTTTTCTTCTAAGCTCTTCATCATAGAACGCTCAGGGAAGTTAGGTTTAGGCACGGCTTATATCACAGGTTTTAAATGGGCCATAGAGAAAGGTTACGAATATATCTTCGAGATGGACGCCGACTTTAGCCACAACCCAAAGGATCTTCCCCGCCTTTATCACGCAACAAGCTCTCAGGGCTACGACATGGCTGTGGGTTCGCGTTATGTTAGTGGTGTGAATGTGGTAAACTGGCCTATAGGTAGGGTGCTGATGAGCTTCTTTGCCAGCAAGTATGTGCAAGCCGTTACAGGCGTTAAAATCCACGACTTTACCGCAGGCTTTGTATGCTATCGCCGTAAGACACTATCTACTATACCCTTAGAGAAGATACGTTTTAAGGGATATGCTTTCCAAATAGAGATGAAATATACTGCTCATCGCATAGGGTTTAAGATTAAAGAAGTGCCAGTAGTATTTGTTAATCGTCGTGAAGGGGTTAGCAAGATGAGCGGAGGCATCTTCTCGGAAGCATTCTTTGGTGTGATGCGCCTGCGCTGGGACGGCTGGTTTAGAAAATATCCAAAGATAAAAGGCTAATGGTTTTAACAACTAAAACGCACTGACACTGTCCTTGCTGCAAGACATATAATGACAATACAAGAAGCAACACATATATATTCCTCTCTGCCGCAGGTAAAGGCTTTAGAGCTCTTCATAAAGGAGGAAAGACACAAAAACATTCTTTTAAAAGGCTTAACAGCGTCGGCTCCTGCCATGCTCTTTGCCGCATTAGCCCACAAAGTGGCATCTACCTTCCTTTTCGTAATGAACGATAACGACGAGGCAGGCTACTTTTATAACGACCTAAAGACCATGCTCTCCCATAGCAGCCAGTATGATTCTGCTTACGAAGTGCTATTCTTTCCCTCATCTTTTCGCCGTGCTATAAAGTTTGGACAGCGCGATGCAGCAAACCAGATACTACGCACAGAAGTGCTTACAAGGCTCTCGGCAACTAAAAGCAGTAACGACACAAGCCACCCAAAACCACCACTTCTTATCGTTACAGAGCCTTCTGCCATTAGCGAGCTTGTCATTTCACAACAACAGTTAGACTCTAAACGCCTCACCCTAAGCGTAGGAAAGCATATAAACATTACTAAAGTGGGTAAGACCTTACGAGAGTTTGGCTTTAAAGAGGTGCTCTATGTATACGAGCCGGGAGAGTTTGCCATACGCGGAAGCATAATAGATGTATATTCTTTCTCGGGAGAAACTCCTTACCGCATCGACTTTTTTGGCGACGACATAGATACCATTCGCACCTTTGAGATAGAGAGCCAACTCTCTATAGATAAGAAAACGAGTATAGACATAGTGCCAGAGCTTGCCAAAGTGGCTCACGAAAAGGTATCTTTTCTTAAGTTTTTACCACAAGAGACAACCATAGTATTTAAAAATTTCCTTTTTGTACGCGACTCTATCGACAAGATATATAAAGACGGATTTAGCCACCAAGCTCTTACAGAGCAGCTCGAAGGAAAGACCGAAGTGGAGCAAGACGAGATAAAACAACGCTATATAAAAGAGACGCAGCTGCTTTCTCCAGCAGCTTTCACCACTGACGCCACAGCCTTTAAGCGTATAGAGATAATAAGCACAGACCACTCTCTATCGCCCCTAAGCTCCACATATAAACAGCAAGAAATCATATCCTTTAACACTACACCACAACCACTGTTCCATAAAAATTTCGATCTGCTCATCAACTCCCTAAGAGATTATATGCTCAAAGGCTACCATATATACATCTTTGCAGATAGCAAAAAGCAAACAGAACGCCTCAAAGACATCTTCGATAGCAAAGCAGAACAAGCCTTACAGGAGAAACCCTCTTACAGCGATAAGCCTCAAAGCAATGGCAGACACATAGCTTTCACACCTGTAGAAAACACCTTACATGAGGGCTTCGTAGACGATGACAAGAAGATATGCTTCTTTACCGATCATCAGATATTCGACCGTTTTCATAAATATAGCCTCTCTTCGGACAAAGCACGACGAGGAAAAGCGGCTCTTACCATGAAGGAACTACAGGAAATGGAACCCGGCGATTACCTTGTACACATAGACCTTGGTATAGGAAAATTTGCCGGATTAGTGCGTGTACCTGTAAAAAACTCCTATCAAGAGATGATACGCCTTGTGTTCCAAAACAATGTTATAGTGGATATTTCCATACACTCGCTATATAAGATAAGCAAATATAAACGTGCCGATACTGACGAGCCTCCACGCCTTTCGGTATTAGGGTCAGGAGCATGGGAACGCTTAAAAGAAAAAGCTAAGAAGCGTATTAAGGACATTGCACGAGACCTCATAAAGCTATATGCCAAACGCCGGCACGAGAAAGGGTTTGCCTTTTCGCCAGACTCCTTTATGCAGCACGAGCTCGAAGCATCGTTCCTATACGAAGACACACCCGATCAGCTTAAAGCTACACAAGACCTAAAGCAAGACATGGAAAGCTCTCAGCCTATGGACAGACTCATTTGCGGAGACGTAGGCTTTGGAAAAACTGAAGTAGCCATAAGGGCTGCATTTAAAGCAGCTGCAGATAACAAGCAGGTGGCAGTACTCGTACCTACTACGGTGCTGGCCCTTCAGCATTATAAATCGTTCCAAAACCGACTAAAAGATATGCCCGTAACCATAGAATACCTATCACGGGCACGCACAACAAAGCAAACAAAACAAATACTTTCTAACCTTGCTACAGGCAAAATAGACATTCTCATAGGTACACACAAGCTGCTTGGCAAGACCGTAAAATGGCACGACCTTGGACTGCTCATCATAGACGAAGAACAAAAATTTGGTGTATCTACCAAAGAAAAGCTAAGACAGATAAAAACAAATGTAGATACACTTACCATGACTGCTACACCTATACCACGCACACTACAGTTCTCCTTAATGGGAGCAAGAGACATGAGCATAATGAAAACGCCACCTCCTAACCGCTATCCTATACAGACGGAGATAATAGAATTCGACCCTGAGACAATAGCAGAAGCAATAAACTTTGAAATGAGCCGCAACGGTCAGGTGTTTTTCGTTAACGATCGCATAGGAAAACTACAAGACCTCGCTGCCATAATACGCAAGAAAGTGCCCGACTGCAGAATAGCTATAGGACACGGACAGATGAAGCCCGAAGAGCTGGAAGAGATTATTATCGGATTTATGAATTACGATTACGACCTTCTGCTATCTACTACCATAGTAGAAAACGGTATAGACATATCTAACGCCAATACCATTATAATAAATGATGCACACCACTTCGGACTGAGCGACCTACACCAAATGCGCGGAAGAGTGGGCAGATCGAACAAAAAAGCCTTCTGCTATCTCATAACACCGCCTATGGCTCTACTAAACAATGAAGCCAGACGACGCATAGAAGCCTTAGAAACCTTCTCCGACTTAGGGAGCGGATTTAACCTCGCCATGCAAGATCTCGACATAAGAGGAGCAGGAAACCTCTTAGGAGCTGAGCAGAGCGGATTCATGGAAGACCTTGGATACGAAACCTATCAGAAGATTCTCTCACAAGCAGTAACAGAACTTAGAAACGATGAGTTTCATGATCTTTACACACAACAACAACAAAACGGCATACCCATCGCTAACAGCGACTTTGTAGACGACTGCACCATAGAAAGCGACTTGGAGATGTATTTCCCTGACAACTACATACCGGGAGCCTCTGAACGTATGCTTCTATATCGCGAGCTCGACAACATTAATGAGGAAAAAGCTCTCGACGAGTATCGTAAACGCCTCGAAGACAGATTCGGACCAATACCACAACAGGGCGAAGAACTTATGCACGTGGTGGCTCTAAGGCGCATAGGGAAACGCTTAGGGTGTGAAAAGATAATACTAAAACAGGGCAATATGCACCTGCAGTTTGTATCTAATCCTAAAAGCTACTTCTATCAAAGCGATGCCTTTAACAGCATACTCTCCTACATAGCCACATACCCCAAACGGTGCAACCTTAAAGAGAAAAAAGGCAAAAGACTAATGGTTATAAGCAACGTAACATCGAGCAAAGACGCCATAGAGATATTACGGAAAATAGAAAGTAAGCATACCACTACGCTTAAAACCACTTAAAGACCTTTCCGTTATACACAAAAAACCTCCCCGTATAAATATATAACGAGGAGGAAAATATTACTTTTTGACTTATTCTATCTAATATCATTTAGCAAGCAATCGCGCTCCTAACTTCTCAAGCATATCTTTTGTCATACGCTCCAAGTCGTATTCAGGCTTCCAGCCCCACTCCTTACGAGCACAACTGTCATCGAGCGAGTCTGGCCAGCTGCTTGCTATGCTCTGCTTTAATGGGTCTACATCATACACCATCTCAAAGCCTGGCTTATGCTTAAGGATAGCTTTATAAATAGCATCTGGGTCGAAACTCATCGAAGCTATATTAAAACCATTACGATGCACCAAGAGCGAAGGGTCTGCCTCCATAAGATTAATAGCACCATTAAGAGCATCAGGCATATACATCATGTCCATACGAGTGCCCTTAGCTATAGGACACACAAACTTTTCGCCACGCACAGCACTGTAATATATGTCTACAGCATAGTCCGTAGTGCCACCTCCGGGAGGAGTAACATACGATATCAAGCCCGGAAAACGTACCGAACGAGTATCTACACCATACTTATTAAAATAATAATCGCTCAAAAGCTCTGTAGTAACCTTAGAGATACCATAAATGGTCTTAGGCCGCTGAATAGTATCCTGTGGGGTATTCTCCTTAGGAGTGCCAGTACCGAAAGAGCCTATAGAGCTTGGTGTAAACACTGCACATTTGTTTTCACGTGCCACCTCTAAAATGTTCCACAAGCCCTCTATACCTATCTTCCATGCCAAACGTGGCTTACCCTCAGCTACTATAGAAAGAAGAGCTGCAAGGTTATAGATGGCATCGATACCATACTGCCTTACTACAGCAGCTATCTGCTCAGGATTAGTAACATCGGCAATGGCACATGGACCTCCCTGACGTAGCTCTTCCGTAGGCTCTGCCCCAACGATATAGCCTGCCACTACATTGCTACTTCCATAATGTGCCCTTAGTTTGCAAGTTAGCTCTGAACCTATTTGTCCAGTAGAACCAATAACTAATATTCGTTTCATTACTTATATTTAGATTTTATGCAACAAAGTAAATCTTTTTTTATGAGGTATCAAATAAAGAAATGCTAATTATTTTTAAAATACCAAATATAAAGAATACTACAACCACTCATACATGAAAAAACTAACCATAAAATATCCTTTAAAAGAAAATAGTAGTGGAAAAGGACTTAATTTATCAAAAAAACTTTGTATTTTTGCTATTATTATTGTCGTATATGCTATATTTCTTTATCAACGCTGAGATAAACGATTCTTTAAAAGAAGTTATATCCTTATTTAAGAAGAAGCTAAAACATAAAAACAAATAACAACATAATATGAAAACAGAAGACATCAAAATAGCCGTAATAGGTTTAGGCTATGTAGGACTTCCTTTAGCACGGCTCTTTTCTACAAAATACAAAACTATAGGCTTTGATATGAATCATAGTCGTGTAGAAGATTTGATGAAAGGACATGATAGTACCTTAGAAGTATCTGATGATTTGCTACAAGAGGCTATAAAGAAAAACGGCTTCGTCTGTACTACCGACCTTAATAAAATAAAAGACTGCACATTATATATTGTTGCTGTTCCTACACCTGTAGACTATAACAATCGCCCCGACTTAAAACCTTTAATAGGAGCAAGTACCACCGTGGGAAAGGTTATCTCTAAAGGTAACATCGTAGTATATGAATCTACCGTCTACCCCGGAGTAACAGAAGAAGAGTGTCTACCTATAGTGGAAAAAGTTTCTGGCTTAACATTTAATCGCGATTTTTATGCAGGATATTCACCAGAACGTATTAACCCCGGAGATAAAGAGCATACAGTAGAAAAAATTAAGAAGGTTACCTCTGGCTCTACACCTGAAGTAGCCGACATAGTAGACAGAGTTTACAACTCTGTCTTAGTGAATGGCACACACAAAGCACCATCTATAAAAGTGGCAGAGGCATCTAAAATAATAGAAAACTCTCAGCGAGATGTAAACATTGCTTTCATGAACGAACTGGCAAAAATCTTTAATGCTATGGGCATAGATACCCATGATGCCATAGAAGCAGCATCTTCTAAATGGAACTTTATCAAGCTTAATCCAGGTCTTGTTGGTGGACACTGCATAAGTGTAGACCCTTATTACCTAATACAAAAGGCACAGGTATATGGTGTTCTGCCACGTATCATGTCGGCAGCACGAAGGCTTAACGATGGCATGGGCGACTATGTGGCTAACCAAACCATAAAGCTGATGAACAAAAAGGGCGTTATCGTGAAAGATGCTGATATACTTATACTTGGCTTTACATTTAAGGAAAACTGTCCAGACATACGCAACACAAAGGTAATAGATATCTATTCTACTTTAAGAGAATATACCCCTAACATTACCGTCTTTGACCCTTGGGCCAACAAGGAGCATGTAAAAAGAGAATATAACATAGACATTACCTCTACGCTCGATAAAGACAAACGCTATGAAGCTATAATACTCGCCGTAGCACATAAAGAGTTCTTAAAGATCAACTTGACGTCTTTACTAAAAACAAACGGAGTAATATACGACGTTAAAGGCTGTCTCGACAAGAATATAATTACAGGAAGGCTATAAAACATAGTACTAACAACAATACGTCTGACAAGTTTGCCTTTTACCAAGGTCATGATCTTTATTGTAATTGGTATCCCGGCAAGATATTAGATTATAAACACCTCTTAGGATTAAAACGCTTTTTAGACGACTTTAACTATATATCCTTTTTAAACACATAACATGGAAAGTAAGTGTAAAATAAGTATCATCATACCAATGTATAACGCCGAAAAGTATATTGATAATTGCTTAGGCTCTATCACCTCTTCAGACCTACAACAAGGCGAGTACGAAATAATAGTAGTCGATGACGGATCGATAGACAACGGTGCTAAGATAGTGGAAAAGTACGTCTGCAAACACCCTTTCATACACTATCTAAAACAAGAAAACCAAGGGCAGAGCACAGCACGAAACTATGGCATCAGGGTTGCAAATGGAGAATATATATGGTGTGTTGATGCCGATGACAGTATAGAAAAAGCTGCTAACAACATATTATTAACTCTAAAGAAACACCCTGAAATAGATATTTTAGCAATACAGCTCAAAAAGGTTTCAGAGCAAGGCGAAGACCTCGGAAAGGAGTGTGTGCAGCCTTTAGTAACTCATCAAAAGATAATATCAGGTAAAGAAGCTATGATAGAGGGGTACCTACCCTCATCGGTATGTGCACTGATAATAAAGAAAACACTTTTCTTCGATAACAATATCTTCTTTACCCCTGGCATTACTCACCAAGATGTAGAGCTTACTTACCGCCTTATGCCCTTTGCTTCTAAAGTACTCTTTAGCGATGATACACCATATAGATATATTCATCATGACAACTCTACGAGCAAATCGTTAAAGCCAGAGAAGAAAATAAAGTATATGCTCGATGAGATTGTCATAGTAAAGTCGTTTATCGCATCGGCAAAAAAATACTCTTCTACAGACCCTCTACTATCTAAAACCATAAATAAAAGAGTGTACGACGTGCTCTTCGGGTTAGTTCTTTCGCTATTTAGGAACAGAAAACTATATAATAAGATAGGTGTAAACAAGATTGTTATAGATAAATTAACCCAAGAGGGGCTATATCCTTTAAAAGGAAGCAACTACTCTTTCAAGAAAAAAATACTGATACATGGTATATTAAACTTTAGATTTCTCTTAACAAGGAAATACTGAGAACAAAGAAAAAAAAGTGGAAGAGAAGCATAAAAAGTTATACATATTATTGCCTTATTTCAAATTTATTGATTTCCTTTGTAATATAAAAACTTAAATAAAAGCCTTATGTACGGAAAAATGAAAGACTTTCTCAGCTCTACACTCGCTGAGATTCGTAATGCA
The DNA here is from genome assembly GCF_056583855.1 of Prevotella sp. C0209C1. Taxonomy (NCBI): domain Bacteria; kingdom Pseudomonadati; phylum Bacteroidota; class Bacteroidia; order Bacteroidales; family Prevotellaceae; genus Prevotella; species Prevotella sp. C0209C1. The sequence continues at coordinate 20,535 of NZ_JBWPJP010000013.1, forward strand.
GGCCTATACAAAGAGGAACGTCTCATTGAGAGTCCTCAGCAGGCTGTTATTAATGTGAAAGGGCAAGAAGTGATTAACTTCTGTGCTAACAACTATCTTGGCTTGTCCAATAACCCTCGCTTAATAGAGGCATCTAAGAAGATGATGGATAAGCGCGGTTATGGTATGTCGTCTGTGCGCTTTATATGTGGCACACAAGATATACACAAAGAACTGGAAGATGCCATAAGCGATTATTTCAAAACTGAGGATACTATCCTCTATGCTGCATGTTTCGATGCTAACGGGGGTGTCTTTGAGCCTCTCTTTACAGAAGAAGATGCCATCATTAGCGACTCGCTTAACCACGCATCCATCATAGATGGTGTACGCCTTTGTAAAGCAAAGCGTTACCGTTATCAAAACGCTGACATGGCAGACCTTGAGCGTGCCTTAAAAGAAGCTCAGGCACAACGCTTCCGCATCATTGTTACCGATGGTGTGTTCTCTATGGACGGCAACGTGGCTCCTGTGGATAAGATATGCGATCTGGCAGAAAAGTACGATGCTTTGGTAATGGTAGACGAGTCGCACTCGGCAGGTGTAGTAGGCGCTACTGGTCATGGTGTAAGCGAGCTATGCCATACCTATGGCAGGGTGGACATCTATACGGGTACGCTGGGTAAAGCCTTTGGCGGTGCTTTAGGTGGTTTCACTACCGGTAGAAAGGAGATTATAGACATGCTTCGTCAGCGTAGCCGCCCTTATCTGTTCTCTAACTCATTAGCTCCTGCCATTATTGGGGCTTCTATAGAGGTGTTTAAAATGCTTAAAGAGAGCAATGCTTTACACGATAAGCTTATAGATAACGTGGCTTACTTCCGCGATAACATGCTTGCTGCTGGCTTCGACATTAAGCCTACACAAAGTGCTATATGTGCGGTAATGCTCTATGATGCTAAGCTATCACAAGTTTTTGCCAGCAAGATGCAGCAAGAAGGCATTTATGTTACTGGCTTCTATTATCCCGTAGTGCCTAAGGAGCAAGCTCGTATACGTGTGCAGCTCTCTGCAGGGCATGAGCGCGAGCACCTCGACAGATGTATTGCTGCCTTTATAAAAGTGGGCAAAGAGCTTGGTGTTTTGAAATAAACTATAACAAAACCATAAAAGGTGTACTTACGATATATGCGTATATGTAAGTGCACCTTTTATTATGCTTATTACAATAGGAAAGATTTTACCACCTTACCCTTATATGTATTTACGGTGATATATAAAGAGTCGCCAGAGTGATAGTTATAAATAGGAATACTGACATACCCCTTTACGCTATAATATTCTGGCTGCCCTGCCTGATAATGTGTAAGTAGGAAATGGTAGGCTTTACCCTTTTCATGCTTTGTAACAGCTTCCTTTAACACTCCTATCTTTTGTGCTGAACTTAAAGAGGTGTTGCTGCCCTTTTTAATGATTAATGAAAGGTTTATATACCGCTTGTTCTTGCTTATCCAGATGCTCTCCAATCCAAGCGGATCGGTGTGCCACTCTTTTTCCTCATCTTTAGTTTTAGGCTTTAGCAACAAGACGCTTTGTAGCGATATAGGTTTGGTAACCCCGTTTTCCACCTTATCATAATATAGCATAGCACGATAAACTGCCCTTGCTTTAGGCTTCCAGTCTACATAAAGAGCAGGCGACAATGTCAAAGAAACACCGTCATCGGTTACAGCAGAGGTAAAAGCTCCTACCCCGTTGGTGGAGGCTTCTACAAAGTCGGCACGCAGATAAGATAGCTCCGAATCGCCCGTTTCATATAAGCCATACTTACATGATACCATAGCTACTAATAGGAATACTATTACAAAGAGCTTCTTCATCTACTATAATAAGTTAACTTTCTTAAAACTGGTTTTCTACAATATCTGTAAGAACGTCCTTTATCTCAAGCCCTGCAGCACGCACCTGTTGTGGAATAAAGCTCGTAGGTGTCATTCCCGGTGTGGTGTTTATCTCAAGCAGATTAATAACATCGTTGCCCTGCTCGTCTTTAGATATGATGTAATCTATGCGGATTATGCCGTTAGCATGTAGTATGTTATACACCTTATCTGTTAGTGCTGATACCTTTTGGGCTGTCTCTGGGCTCATTCTGGCAGGTGTTATCTCCTGCACCTCACCATTATATTTTGCGTTATAATCGAAGAACTCGTTCTTTGTAACTACCTCTGTAGCAGGAAACACTACCGTTCCGCTCGCCTTTGTCTTATAAGCACCTTGCGAAATCTCCATTCCCTGAAGATACCTCTCTATCATTACCTCATTACTTTCCATAAAAGCCACACGAAGGGCAGGTGCTAACTGGTCTGCATTCTTTACCTTCGACACACCAAAGCTACTACCGTCAGCAGCAGGCTTAACAAAGCAAGGCATTCCTAAACGAGCCTCTACAAACTTCTCATCTATAGATTCGCCACGACGCACCAAGATGCTATCAGCCACGTTAATACCAAAACCACGCAGGTAATTGTTAAGGACATACTTATCGAAGGTAAGAGCCTCTACAAGCACACCACTGGTAGAGTAAGGCAAGTGGATAAGCTCAAAGTAGCCTTGCATCATGCCGTTCTCTCCCGGCTGTCCATGAATGGTAATATAAGCATAGTCGAAAAACACAGCCTTACCATCTACTACAAACGAAAAATCGTTCTTATCTATAGCAGCAATATCACCATTAGGCAGATCGACGTGCCAGTCGGTACCCTTCACATCTACTATATATATGTTATAACGGTCTTTATCGAAAAAGGAATATATACCTTGAGCAGAGCGCATAGATACATCATGCTCTGACGAATCGCCGCCACATACAATGGCTATAGTTCTCTTTAAATCTTTCATCTCTTTGTCTATATTACTGTAATATATATATGTTTTTATAAATGTTATTCTGTCTTTATCCTTCCATCACTGCCTTTTATAAAACCTCTCCACTTATCTATGAGAGCCGACAGGTCGTCTGGCAAAGGGCTTGTAAAGTCCATCTGCTCGCCTGTTACGGGGTGTATAAAGCCCAATGTCTTAGCGTGCAGGGCCTGTCGCGGACATATCTTAAAACCATTCTGCACAAAAGCCTTATATGAGCTCGACCGTTGCCCTCTAAGAATCTCACGCCCTCCATAACGCTCGTCGCCAAAGAGCGGATGACCTATGTGCTTCATGTGGGCACGTATCTGATGGGTGCGCCCCGTTTCTAACACACACTCTATGAGGGTAGTATATCCAAAACGCTCTATTACCTTATAATGGGTTACGGCAGGCTTACCTATATCGCTTTCAGGTGGAAACACCGTCATGCGAAGTCTGTCCTTAGGGTCGCGAGAGATGTTGCCTTCTATACGCCCCTGCTCATCTACTATGTTACCCCACACCAAGGCTATATAGCTGCGATGAGTGGTTTTATAAAAAAACTGCTTACCTAAAGAGCTTTTTGCTTCTGGAGTTTTAGCTATGAGCAGCAGCCCGCTTGTGTCTTTATCTATACGATGCACCAGCCCCACCTCAGGGTCGTTAGCATCGAAAGACGCCAACCCTCTCAGATGCCATGCTATAGCATTTATAAGCGTACCATGAAAGTTGCCTGCGCCGGGGTGCACCACAAGGCCTGCGGGCTTCATAACCACCATTAAGCTGTCATCTTCATACACCACATCTAAAGGAATATCCTCTGCCTCAATAGTGTTATCGTGCTTAGGACGATCGAGCATTAAGGTAATAACATCTTCTGGACGCACCTTATAATTGCTCTTCACCGGACTGCCATTTACATGTATAAAACCAGCCTGAGCAGCCTTTTGTATGCGGTTCCTACTGGAATGCTGCATGCGCTCAAAGAGATACTTGTCTATACGCTCTGCTTTCTGCCCCTTGTCCACCTCTATCTTAAAGTGTTCATACAGCTCTAAGCCTTCCGGACTATCTTCTTCAGGCTCTAAAAGCAGCTCCTCATCGTCGTCGTCTATATATTCCATAATGATTTATCATTTATCTACACCCCTATCCTTAGGCTGCGACTCTTTCTTTACAGGAGGCACTGAAGGCACCGTAAGCGGTCTGTTCGTAGGTATCTCGTTGCCGTTCTCGTCTACAGGCACTTCAACATATTCATATACCTCATCATACTTAGGCACCTTCTTTTCTACCTGCACCTCTTCATATTGTGGCGCATCAAGACTGTCTCCGGGAAGTATCTCACGCGTACCATCGCCCACCTGAAGAATAATCTTTGCGTCTATAGGCACACGGTCGCCAGTCTGCACATGCTTACCGTTTACTATGATGCCATAGATCCAGTCTTTCTCGCCCGGTATATACTCTGGCTCGCCCACATTAAAGCCCTGAGAGAGCAGCTGCGCCGTCGCCTCTCGCAAGGAGTTGTTGTCTATAATGTCTGGAATGACAAGCGTAGGTGCTGTGGCAGCATTTATGGTAACATATATCGTACGGGTAGACTTCACACGATTACCGCTGCGAGGCGTCTGCTCTAAAATACAGTCAGGAGGAAGCTCCTTTACATAGCCCGTATCAGAAACCTCTATAGTAAGACCCGCCTTATCCATTATACGCTCAGCCTCATCATACTGCTTATGTATAACATTAGGCACTACAATAGACTCACCATGACAGGTATAATAATCTATGCCATATTTAATACCTATCCCAAGAAGTAACATAATGATAACCATTGCCAGTATATTACCCCATATATATGTACAGCTTAGCTTTTTAAAGACGTTTTGCGAACTCATTCCTCTTGACGTATTTCTACATATAATAACGAAACAAAGGTATATAAAAAAACGGAAAGAAGCAAAGTTTGCCCCTCACTTCTTTCCGTTTTGCATTAAAATCCCATAAGGGAAAACTACTTGTTACTTGCCGTGATGCTCGTCAGAAACACTTAACTTCTTACGACCTTTTGCACGACGAGACGCCAACACACGACGTCCATTCTTTGTAGCCATTCTCTCACGAAAGCCATGCTTGTTCACACGGCGACGGTTATGGGGCTGAAATGTTCTTTTCATTTTATTGTTTTTTTATTTGTTATTGTGCTATTTATACTATAGAGGCATAATAAAACACCGCTTTTTAGGTCTGCAAAATTAATTAATCTTTTTGGATTAACCAAGAATTAAGCGATTTTTACATCAATAATTTATGTTTTTTGTATAAAATAAGTAACTTTGCAGCGCATAAGAAAAAACTGCAAAGAATATAAAATAATATATCAGATAAATAATAAATTATGATTAATTCACAGGAAATCAAAATCGGAACATGTATCCGTCTTGATGGTAAGATTTGGACTTGTATAGACTTTCAGCACCGTAAGCCCGGAAAAGGTAACACCGTTATGATAACAAAGCTAAAGAATGTAGCTGACGGGCGTGTTATTGACCGCACATTCCAAGTAGGGTTCAAACTGGAAGATGTACGCGTAGAGCGTCGCCCTTTCCAATATCTTTATCAGGACCCTACGGGGTTTATATTTATGAACCAAGAGAATTTCGAGCAGATTCCTATCTCTGAACATCAGATAGCTGGGTTTCAATATATGAAAGAAGGCGACATTGTAGAGGTAGTTACTGATACCAGCGACGGCACTATCCTTTCTGCTGAGATGCCTGCTAAGACCACTTTAAAGATAACACACAGCGAGCCAGGCGTTAAAGGCAACACTGCTACCAACGCTACAAAGCCTGCTACGTTAGAGACAGGAGCCGTTGTGCGTGTACCTTTGTTTATTAACGAAGGGGAAACAATACAGATAGACACACGCGATGGTAGCTATCTGGGGCGTGTAAATGCATAAAACGTTAATATAAAGCAAATATAAGAGGGTAAGAAAGAGTGCGGTTTCTTAGGGAGAATATCCTATTGAAAGCTCCTTTTTCTTACCCTTTTCTTATAACTCCTTACTGCTCTTTACGTATAACATACCTCTTTCTTTTTTCCATTACTACAACCATAAAGTCATGAAATATAGCGTCATAGTGCCTGTTTATAACCGCCCTGATGAGGTAAAAGAGCTTTTAGAAAGCCTATCGGGGCAGGAGTATACCAATTTTGAAGTAATAATAGTGGAAGATGGCTCCAATGTGCCATGCAAGGATATATGCCTACAGTTTGCTGACAAGCTACAAATACACTATTTTTTCAAGCCTAACTCCGGACCATCGCAGAGCCGCAACTATGGCGCAAACCATGCTAAGGGCGATTATCTCATCATACTCGATTCTGATGTCGTAGTGCCAAAAGGATATTTTAAGGCTATTAACGAAGAGCTTGACAAGCAGTATGCCGACGCCTTTGGGGGTCCTGACCGTGCCGACGACTCCTTTACCAACACACAGAAAGCCATATCCTACGCCATGACCTCTTTCTTTACCACAGGAGGTATTCGTGGTGGTAAGAAAAAGCTCGACAAGTTTTATCCACGATCTTTTAACATGGGTGTGAAAAGAGAAGTATATGCCGAGTTGGGAGGATTCTCTAAGATGCGCTTCGGTGAGGATATCGACTTCTCTATCCGCATCTTTAAAGCAGACAAACAATGCCGACTCTTCCCAAAGGCATGGGTATATCATAAACGACGCACAGACTTTAGAAAGTTTTGGCGGCAGGTGTTCAATTCTGGCATTGCCCGCATCAACCTATATAAGAAATATCCCGAGAGCCTGAAGCTGGTACATCTCCTACCAATGGTGTTTACTTTAGGCGTAGGAGCATGCTTGCTTATAACCCTTATCGGACTGTTCTGCTACCTTCTTCAGTGCTGCCACTATTTCCCAACGGCAGGAAATAACACACAAGAGCTCTTACACTTTAGCTCTTCAGCACTTATCTTGCTTGGCTTAACCCCACTCGTGCTTTACTCGCTATTAATATTTGTTTGCTCCACACGTGAGAGTAAAAGTGCCTCTGTGGGCTTGCTCTCTATCATAGCTGCCTTTGTACAGCTAACAAGCTACGGATGCGGATTCTTAAAAGCTTGGTGGAAAAGATGCGTAAAAGGGCAAGGCGAATTTAAAGCATATCAAAAGAACTTCTACAAATAATCATAACCATACGCCAAGAGCCTCGCTCACCTCTCTAATCATTTATCATTCAGCACGTTACAAAACATCACCTTTTACCCTACAAAAGATGATGTTTTATGCTGCAAAAGATGATGTTTTTAAACGAGAAAGATGGCCTTTTACTTCGTAAAAAGCCATCTTCCGATAATTAAATTTGCTTAGCGTGTACCACTGTACACTAACTTTTTTAACTTAAAAATTTACATCTTGAAAAAAATTAACAACGGATCTTCACAGATTACCTTTTTTCGTTTTATTTTATTTCACTACATTTTTTATTTTCCTTGCAACACTGCTTCTTTTCTTTACCGCACTTCTTATCCATCTTGCAACACTGCTTCTTACCTTTCTTACAGCACTGCTTTTTCTCTACGCTGCACTGCTTCATCTCCTTGCGGTATTGCTTCATCTCCTTACGGCATTGCTTCATCTCCTTGCGGCATTGCTTCATCTTCTTGCGGCATTGCTTCATCTTCTTGCTGCACTGCTTTTTTTCCTCTGCGCACTGCTTCATCTCTTCTGCGCACTGCTTTTTCTCTTCTGCGCACTGCTTTTTCTCCTTGCAGCACTGCTTCTTTTCTATTACAGGCTTATCGCTTTGAGTAATTGTATTTGCTGAAACTGATGTTGCCATCATGCCCATTGCCATAAGGGCTAAAACTAATTTATTCATAATCTTACGTTTTAAAAATTAATACATTAATGTTATCCTTCACCCTTAGAGAAACTTCTCTTCGAGTGTTTATATTTTCTTTGAGCCAAAGATACATAAAAATAATAATACCTTCTGCACAAAAAGCCATTATTTACCTTTTTTTTATAAATAATTTATTACATTAATAAAAAGGCTAACAGAAGCAAAAGAACACTTCCTTTTTGTTACTTTATGGTGAAATATTATTATAATCTCGCCTCTTACCACTACCTAAAGCAACATATCCTTTAGCTAAGAGGCATGGCTTACCTCTCCACCTTTATGTTACACTCTTCGTGTACTAAGCGTCCCTGTGAGGTTACTCCCTCCACAGTAATGTGATAATTGCCCGTAAAGGGCAGGGCATCAAACTCTATATAAGGTTTTATTATAACAGGATTCCACCACACCGTTCGGCTGTTTTGTGAAAGACGCGAAAAGTCGGTACCCACTTCATAGCCTAAAGGCATTACCTTCTTCTGACTGGTAGAGGCTATAGGCTCATCGGTATCGCACCCCCTTTTAGTGGTTATGGATATTACTCCGCTGCCTCCTCGCGCTCCCCAGATAACGGTGGTGCCACTTTTATAGACATCTATGCGAGCTATGTCCGACATGTTTATCTGGTCTAAGTCGTATCCCTCTTCAGCAAACACTCCGTCTACGACAATAGCCGCAGGACGCTGCTTGCCATATACTGTGGTTACAGCTCTGACATAACACTGCTCCTTTCGTATGAAAAGTCCGGGAACACGGCGTAGAAGTTCGTGTATGCACGTGGCATTGATATCGTTAATCTCTTTTGCACCAAAAGAATATTCTGATGTACGCGAATAAGCATCGCTCTTACTGGAAGAATAGCTCTTCTTTGTTACCACATTAACATTATCGAGCAATATTCCTCCAAAGCTCTTTTCATCTACCTGCTCATAGTTGTCAGCGCCGTTCACATTAAAAGTAGCACCAGCCTGTAAGACCTGCTCCTTGGTAGGCAGTGCAGGGTAATCGGTTTCATGCATAACCAGTTCTAAGCGCTCACTACCATTTTGCTTGTTAGCCTTAACGAGGCATTCCGTTCGTGCAGGTATATCTATGCCGTTAAAGGCAAATCCTCCCAGGCTATCTGTCTGGGTGTTACTGGCAAAGCCTAAGGCAGGTATTATGAGGCTTACCTTTGCACCAGCTATGGGTAAGCGTCGAAGTAGTGTGCGCACATTTCCCGTTAAGGCAACCGACTCTTCTGCGGTGGCTAAAGGTGCAGAATACTTACCTTTTATAACCTCAGCCATATTATACCTTGTCCACGAAAAGGAAGATAAAAGTTCATCAGCAAGGTGCGGATTATTATAAAAAGTGGCAGCATCAGGTAGCAATGTGTTTACATCGCTTGCTAAAAAGAGCTGTGAAAGGATATTTGTGCGATCGGTATTAAGGGGTGCTTCCTCTCTTCTTACAGATACTGACAGGTCGGCACGCTCTGCTTCATGCAGCATCGACTTGTCGAAAGGTATCCTTATATGCTCCCCTTGCTTATATGTTAGCTTACTGGGCAATAGCGGCAGCGAGAGCCTTTCTTGGTCGTTAGCCGAGAGAAGGAGCTTTGTGCTAAGCACATTAGCATGCTTGTCTAAGAGCAAAAGCTGTATTACCCCTTGTGGTAAGGAGTCGTTATCTATCGCTATGGGTTGAGTATTGGTAATAGGTTTACACAGAAACGGATAGGCACGGCAATGTGCTAAGAGAAAATGTTCGCCTTCGAGTGTAGTGGAAACGATGAGCTTTCCGTCTTTATGCGTAAAACTTAATGATGAAGGTCTTGCTGCAGGTATACCAAGAGGGGTAGAAGAGGTGGACTTTTGCTTTATAGTAGTTTTGTCGTTAATAATGTCGAGGTACTGCACGTCTTCATAACCCTCTACCGCTGCCGAAAGCAATGTATATCCCCTTAGCAGGTAACGCCCCTGTCTAAGGTGTGCAGGTATGTCCATATATCCATAGTAAGCCCCGTTTTTCTCTTGTATCTTTATGCGGTCAGTCAGTGTTCCATCAGCCGCTATAAGCTCTACGTAAGCATATCTGCTCTTGTTAATGGGTTCGTGGCTAAGAGCATCTACCACATACACCTTTAGCCATATACGTTCGCCTGCAAGATAGGTAGAGGCATCGGTATGTATATAGGTCTTTTCCTGTGGAAAACACTTTACCTGCTTAAGTATTCTGTCGAAGACGTTACTCTTTTCCTGTGCCTTTATCATAGAAACATTTAGCATAAACACCGAAAGAAAGATAAGTGTTATCCTTAAAATGATATTTTTTCTTGCCTGCATACTTGTTTTCTCCTTAACAAAAAGTGTGTTCTTATAACCATAGGCAAAGCCTGCTGTCTACATACAGCCTCCGCCTTCATATCTTTATAACATAGTGGTATAGCCTTTATTCCAGAGCCATACCACTACACCTTAATATATACATCTCTTATGATGCTTACCTAAAGAAAAAGCATCAAACCACTCTGTGAGAGCCTTCACTGATCAAAGCCGGATAGACCTCTACACGATGACCGTATTTAGCTAAAAAAAGCTCTGTGGCTTGCTTTATAAAATGGTCGTAAACAGTGTCCTTAACAAGGTTTATAGTGCAGCCTCCAAAGCCTCCACCCATAAGGCGAGCACCTGTAACGCCGCTCTTTTTAGCTATATCGACAAGGTAATCGAGCTCTTCGCAGCTCACCTCATACTCTTTGCTAAGACCCTCATGGGTAGCATACATCATCGCTCCCACCGTTTCATAATCGCCTTTCTGTAAAGAATCGCACACTTTAAGCACACGTTCCTTCTCGCCTAAAACAAAATGAGCACGACTATAATCCTCCTTACTTACCTGCTCGCGCACTGCCTCAAGCTCTTCTAAAGAAGCATCACGAAGAGTTTCATACTTTTTGTCGGTGAAATGCTTGCCCAACACCTTTACTACCTCTTCGCAAGACTTGCGCCTATCGTTATAAGGACTACCCACAAGCTCGTGGCGTACCTTAGAATTTATCAATACCAGCTTATAACCCTCTGGGTGGAAAGGAAAATATTCAAACTCTCTGCTACGACAATCAAGGCGCATGAGCTTACCCTGCTTACCGAAAACACTGGCAAACTGGTCCATAATGCCACAGTTTACACCTATATACTTATGCTCTGTGGCTTGACCGGCAAGGACTATATCCCACTTAGACACCTTATTATCGGCAAAAAGATCGTTAAGAGCACAGCCGAAACAGCTCTCCATAGCTGCCGAAGAAGACATGCCTGCACCTAAAGGAACATCGCCCGCAAAGGCTATATTAAAGCCCTTTACCTCTACACCCAAAGCCTGAAACTCGCGCACCATGCCATATATAAACCTTGCCCATGTGGCACGAGGACCATCAGGATCGGTTACTTTAAACTCTACACGGTCTTTAAGGTCGATAGAATAACACATTACCGTATCAGTACCATTAGGCCGAACCTCTGCCATAATGCCCTTATCAATAGCTCCGGGAAAGACAAAACCACCATTATAATCGGTATGCTCGCCTATAAGATTTATACGACCAGGAGAGAAATAAACATTACCCGTCTTGCCATCGAAGTGTTTTACAAAACGTGAACGTACAAAGTTGATATCCATAATTTGTTTATTAGTTATATTTATAAAAGCCCCCTTCCCTAATATAACTAAGAGAAGAGGGCGATAATAGAAACCTTTTATTAATCTATCTTTATATCTTTATTCACATTCTTACTACCTACAAGAGTATAGAAACATATATAGGCTATACCCAAGAGAGGCACTAAGTAAGAGAAAAGATAGGTAGTATAGTCAGCAAGAACATTTTGAAGCAAAGGCAAAATGCCTCCACCTACTACCATCATCATAAAGATGCCGGAAGCAGCTGCGGTATATTTACCCAGACCTTCAGTAGCAAGATTGAATATAGAAGGCCACATCACAGAGGTGCAAAGACCACAAAGCACTATCAAAAGAGCTGCTACAGGCACACTAACTATCTCAAAAGACTTTCCTGTAAATACTGGCATTGTTACCGTACTCGACTTGCCAAGCACCATTGCCACCACGATAAGCACCATTGCCACTACCGTAACACAGCTCATAAGAACCTTAGAAGACACCTTATGGGCTATAAAACCACCCACAAAACGGCCTATAAGCATGCAAAACCAATATGTAGCCACTACAGCACCAGCTATCTGTGTTGCCACCAACGCATTAAGACCTCCACCATTAGAACTTACATCTGAAAGGTAAAACATCAACGTACCAGGCAAGCCCACTTCCACTCCTACATATATAAATATAGCTATTGCACCTAAAACGAAATGGCGGAAAGCCCACGGACTTACCTCAAAGACGGTCTGCTTATCCGTTTTGCCTATCTCAGGGTCGCTAATAGGTATGAAAGTAAGCACTATGAAAGCTACCAAAAACACACACATAGCAATGTAAAGCACAGGGTTGACGTCCTTAATGGCTGTGTTTTTACTTACCTGACCTATCAAAGCACCTACAAACAAAGGCGTAAGCGTACCTGCAAGAGAATTGAGCGTGCCACCTATCATATTGAGCTGGTTGCCCCTGTTGCCACCTCCACCAAGAAGGTTTAGCATCGGATTAACCACGGTGTTAAGCGTACAAACACTGAAACCTGCAGTGAAAGCACCTAAAAGGTACACCGAAAAGCCCGTTACAGCACCACACTCACCACAGAAACCTGAAAGGTATTGCACTAAAACGCCCAAGAAACCTATGCCTATACCGAAAAGAGCCGTCTTCTTATAGCCCACCTTTGTAAGCAATTTTCCTGCCGGAATACCCATGAAAAGGTAAGCCAAAAAGTTAGCCATGTTACCCAGCATGCCCACTGTGTTTGCACTCGAACCAGTGAAAGTGCTCTTCCATATTACACCAATAGGTGCAGCCAAGTTAGTTACGAACGAAATCATTGCATACAAAAACATCATTGTGATGATCGCAATAATACTACCATTTTGTTTTGTGTTACTCATCTTTGTTTTTATTTATTTTATTTTTGTTACGTGCAAATAAGCAAATAGTGAGCCAAAACGTTTATATTCAAGCTCCCACTGCGCTAATCTTTTCTTGATGATTATTAGCCCTTTAAGCGCCTCTCTCTTAGCCTTCAGACGCCTCACTATTAGCCTTTAGACGCCTCACTATTAGCCCGTTAAGCCCTTTAGCTTAGCCTTCAAAGCCCATAAAGAGCCCTTTTAAAGAGCAATATTACTAATTTTATCTCTCTACACCAAATTTATACACAGTTTTTTGCTTATATTCCTCGCCCGGAGATAGCACCACCGAGGGGAAGTAAGGCCTGTTAGGAGAGTCGGGGAAGTGCTGCGCCTCAAAGCAAACAGCACTGCGTCGTGGGAAGGTAGCTCCATGCTGACCCTTATAACCGTCAGCCCAGTTGTCGGTATATAGCTGCATTCCGGGTTCGGTAGTCCATACCTCCATCGTTCTACCGGTAACAGGCTCTTTGACGCGTGCGGCAAATGAAAGCTCGCCCTCTTCCTTTTTGTTAAGCACAAAGCAATGGTCGTAGCCCGCACCGTGCTTTATCTGCTCGTCGTCGGCATCAATATCCCTGCCCAAAGGCTTAGGACGTCTAAAGTCGAAAGGCGTACCTGACACCTTTAAGATTTCACCCGTAGGGATAGAAGTGGAATCGATGGGCAAGAAGAAGTCGGCATTTATCTCACACTCCAAGCCCTCTATACTATCAGTAGGGTTGCCTATGCCTGCCAAAGAGAAAAATCCATGACTGGTAAGATTGATTATCGTCTTCTTATTTGTCTTAGCCGAATATTTTATTACCAGCTCATTATCCTCCGTAAGCGAATAAGCTACCCACACGGTAAGCTCTCCTCTGTATCCTTCTTCACCGTAAGGAGATGTATATTTTAATACTATTGCGTGGCTACTTATCATCGTAGCGTCCCAAACCTTGGCATTAAAACCCTTCTTTCCTCCGTGAAGAGAGTTCGGACCGTTATTAATATACAGGTTATACTCCTTGCCATTAAGCTGAAAACGCCCTTTTGCTATGCGGTTAGCATATCTGCCCACTAAGGTAGAGAGGTAAGGCTCTGGCGAATGTATTACGTCTTCTATGTTGTCATGACCCTGAATAATATTAGCCATGTTACCATCTCTGTCGGGCATCATGATGGCTACAATAGCTCCACCATAGTTAGTTACAGCCACCTCACAGCCCTGCGTATTACGCAATATGTATAAATCGGTCTGCTTACCATCTACCTTAGAGAGGAATTTCTCTTTAGACAAGCCACATAAGGGTGTCTGATTGTTTTCATTTTCCATATTTTTGGTTTTAGTTATTATCTTTCAAATTATCTGCAAAGTAAATAAAATTAAGATAAATCTGCAAACTTTTTATTACTAAAACTTTTAAAAATATCCTTCAGCACACGCCCTTATCTTCTTTTTATACCTTCCCTTACAATGTCCTTTCGCCCCATCGCAACTCAAAAACACCATCTCTTCCCACACTTAACCACACAACAAAGCCCCCTTAACACAGACATATACATATAAAAGGTGCACAAACTCTTGAGCTATACCGCTCAGAAATCTGTGCACCCTTTCGTTGTCCGAAGACAAACTCTTAATGTGTTAATCCTGGTTTACAATCTAAATCCCTTTAATAACTAAAAACCTATTTAATCTAAAACAATCAATCAAACTACCTGTAATAACTAAAACCCTAAATATATATATGTTATAAAACTATGAACTCTTTTGTTTTGACAGTGCAAAGGTAAGTGTGTGCGTACACATACGCAAACTTTTCATGGAAAAAGTTTCATTTCGTAACCTTTTTTTTGACTTACATCAACCCGCCTTAGTTCTCTTCCCCTTTTTCTGCCCCATGTCTTCCTAAGCTCAACCTGCGCCAAAGCACTCTCGGCACACACCTCATAGCCAGTGCCACCCCATGCCAAAAGCCATCTATATAAGCCACGTGCTTACGCTTATATATAGCCTTTAAGATGTCTTTAGCAGCTTTATCTACTGGCAGAAGATGAGGGTAACTGTTGCCTTTAAGTAGCGGTGTAGCTACAAAACCCGGACGAATATCGGTAATGAGTATGCTCTTTTTGCTATTGCGGGCTTTCTGTTCTAAGGCTTCAAGGTAAACGTTTTGAAAGGCTTTCGAGGCAGAATAAGAGGGAGAAGCTCCAAGACCACGCACTCCGGCAATAGAGCTTACCACAGCAATATGCCCCTTTCCCTGCTCAAGGAAATAGCGAAAAGCCTCGCCCACCATTCTTGTAAAGCCCAAAGCGTTAGTCTGCACCGTGGGAAGCTCTATCTCGGGCAGCAGTATAGGGCTTTGCTCACCTATGCCCGAAGCATAGAAAAAGAGGTCTACACCACCTAACGCCGTTATAAGAGTACGCAAAAGGTGAGGCGACTGCTGCATGGTAACATCTATAACTGCCCACTCTACCTGCTCCGCCCACTCCTTTTTAAGAGCCTCGAGCGGAGCTTTTCGCCGTGCCGCAACACCTACTTTCCACCCATCACGAAGCAATAACCGAGCCACGGCAAGACCTATTCCTGAAGAAGCACCTATCACTATGGCTCGCTTTGGCAAGCCTTCCCAATACCTTTTAACCATAAAAACCTTTTTATATTATTCCTCCGAGCAAAGATAATAATATTTTTACTTCTTGCAAAGGCATACTATAAAATAACTAAAGCTAAAGAGCTTTATATCATTAATATACTCATTATTAGGTATTGTCCGTATTTTCAATAACGAGTATCTTTGCAATAATAATTTTTTTTGTAGAATTTTAAACAGTAATAAAAGAAATGAAAACTATCAATTTACAAAAAGTAGCCGTAGGATTGCTATGCTGCTCTTTCGTCTTCTTTACTTCTTGTAGCAAAGACGATACCTTGGATAAGCTACAGCAAGAGGTAGAAACTATGAAAAAGAAGCAAGACGAAGAGGCTCAAAAGAGAAAGCTCAAAGAAGAAGCCGACAAGAAAAAGCAGCAAGAAGAGGCTGAGCAGAAGAAGAAACAAGACGAAGAAAACAAGCAAAAGCAAGAGGAGGAAAAGCAAAAGCAAGAAGAAAAGGAAAAGCAAAGAGAGGCTGAAGAGCAGAAAAGGCAAGAGGCTGAAAAGCAAAGACAAGAGGCTGAACAGAAAAGGCAAGAGGCTGAAAGGCAAAGACAAGAGGCTGAGCAAAAGAGAAAAGAAGCAGAACAGAAAAGAGAGCAAGCCGGCAAAAAGCCAGAAAAGGCTCAAGGCTTAACCTTTAGTCCTGCATCGCCAGCTAAAGTACCTCCTTACCAAAGTAAAGCAATAGATATAAAAGGTGGTAAAGCACCTTATACTGTAGTAGCTAAAACTAAAAATTTAGTTAAGATTACTCAATATGATAATGACAATTACTTTTCTGTACAAGGCATGGCTTGGGGCGAAACAGAAATAGAAGTAACCGATAGCACTGGTAAAACAGGCATTCTCAAGCTAACAGTAGGCTACTAACAAAGCAGTACCATTAATATTTAGTCATAAAGGAAGCCCCCTTTAGAGATGAGCCACTACACAATACTTTAGAGGCTACAACATCTCCTAAAGGGGGTTATTATAAGGAAAAGGGGCAGAAAGGTTTCCTTTTAGCTAATAAAAAGCAAGCTACCAAAACTTTTTCTCTCTTCCCTGCGTGTGTTACAGCCGTTTTATGTAACTTTGCTTTATAACATATTATAATTTCTCTGTTTATTAACTAACAAACTATAAATTATGAAAAAGATTTTATCTCTTGCATTTTTACTAATGCTCTCTTTATCTGTTTTTGCACAAAGGCAGGTTACCAAGTTTTTAAGAATACCCGTAGACGGCAGTCGCACAGACATGATAGAAGAGCTAAAGGACAAGGGCTTTACAGAAGAAAAATATGGTGATGGGCTTGAAGGGCAGTTTAATGGGAAAGATGTTTCAATTTATGTGCAGGCTAATAATAACAAGGTTTGGCGAATTATAGTAACATACTTAAATAATCTTGACAAAGAGCAAATTAAAATGCAATACAACCGCCTTATTAATCAGTTTTATAACAACCCAAGATATAAGGTCGTTAATGCAGAAGGGCTTACCTCCAAAGACGATATTTACCAAGAGGTGAGCATTAATAAAAAGCAATACCAAGCCTCTTTTCGTCAGCTCCCTGACGATGAAAACATAGAAAAAAGATATGTATGGTTTACTATTAAAGAAGATCCTAATGATTTCCAAAAATATAGGATTGGAATTTTTTACGAAAACAAGTATAACGAAGCCAACGGCGAAGACCTTTAAAAGGGGCATAACACCAACGGCGTAACCCCCTAAAAGCCCTTTTGCTTTCCTTCGTAAGGAGAAAAACGAAGCCAAAAGAGGGTGAGAAGTGGCATAAAGAAACATCACCTTTTACCCTCTAAAACATCAGCTTTTGTGGCATAAAACATCACCTTTTACTCATGAAAAGGTGATGTTTTTTTCTTCACTAACGGCATAAAAAAAAAGCACTAACAGCCCTTACAGCCGTTAGTGTCTTTATATATTGTCTACACCCTTGCCCGCCTAAAGAGCCTTACTCTTAAAGCCCTTACCTTCAGAAGCCCCATGTAAGAGCCTCTAAAGGGTGAGGGGTGTGAGGGTTAGAGCTGCTCGCTCCAGTCTTCCTTAGTCTTACGTACGTAGCTCTGATAACGTAGCTTAGCCATATCTTCACAAGCCTTAAAGAGCTCATCAGCCTCAGCAGGATATGCTTTCTTTACTGATAAGAAGCGCACCTCGCTTGCAAGATAGTCCTGGAACTTCTCCCAGTGAGGAGCTTTAGAATCGAGAGAGAATGGGTTTTTGCCCTCTTCAGCCAAGGTAGGATTATAACGCCATAGGTGCCAGTAACCAGCTTCTACGGCACGACCCTCCTGTGCTTGTGAGCGTCCCATACCGCCCTTAAGCTTCAAGCCGTGGTTAATACATGGCGAGTAAGCTATGATGAGCGATGGTCCATGATAAGCCTCAGCCTCTTTTATGGCTTTAAGGGTCTGAGCATTGTCAGCTCCCATAGCTACCTGTGCTACATATACATAGCCGTATGTAGTGGCCATAAGCCCAAGGTCTTTCTTACGTACACGCTTACCCTTAGCGGCAAACTGTGCGATAGCACCAAGCGGAGTAGCCTTAGAGCTTTGTCCACCAGTGTTAGAATATACCTCAGTATCGAGCACAAGGATATTAACATCTTCACCCGATGCAATGACGTGGTCTAAACCACCATAACCTATATCGTAAGAAGCACCATCACCTCCTATTATCCATTGTGAGCGTTTTACCAAATAGTGGTCTAATACTTTAAGCTCTTTACATACAGGGCAGCCAGCCTTAGCACCTTCTTCTATGAAAGGCTTTAGCTTATCACTTGCCTTCTTAGATGCTTCAGCATCGTCCATGCTTTCTATCCACTCCTTAGCAGCTTCCTTAAACTCGGCAGGCACATGTTCGTCGCTTGCCTGCTGTGTTAATAAGAACTTAACACGTCCGCGCATCTTCTTATTACCCAAAGCCATACCAAGCCCAAACTCGCAGAAGTCCTCAAACAAAGAGTTGTTAAAGGCAGGACCCTGACCACGCTCGTTAGTGGTATAAGGTGTAGAAGGCACAGAGGCAGAATAGATAGATGAACAACCAGTGGCATTGGATATCATCTCACGGTCGCCAAAGAGCTGTGAAACGAGCTTGACATAAGGTGTCTCACCACAACCTGCACATGCTCCAGAGAATTCGAACAGTGGCTGTGCAAACTGTGAGTTTTTAACGTTCATCTGTATATTAACCAAGTCTTGCTTGCTCTTAACCTGCTTTGTAAGATATTGCCACTGTGCTGCGTTGTGCTTTGTTTCTTCGCTTGCAGCGTTAAAAGGCTTTAAGGCAAGTGCTTTCTCGCCTCGCTTACCCGGACATACGTCTACACAGTTGTTACAGCCTGTACAGTCGAGATCTGATACCTGAATGCGGAACTGCATGCCTTTAAGCTCTTTAGGAGCCATAACGTTTATGGTAGCATCGTCGAAACCAGCCTTCTCCTGCTCATCGAGCACGAAAGGACGTATAACAGCGTGAGGGCAAACATACGAGCATTTGTTACACTGTATGCAGTTTTCCGAGTTCCATACTGGCACGAAAGCTGCTACGCCACGCTTCTCATAAGCTGCCGTACCCACCTGCCATGTACCATCGGTAGTGCCGTGATTAACAAAGTCTGACACCTTTAGAAGGTCGCCAGCCTGTGCGTTCATAGGGCGGCAAACCTCTTTAACAAAAGCAGGAGCGTCGTCGTTTACCTTCTCATCGTCAGGGAGATTAGCCCAAGAAGGGTCTACCTCTAAGATGTTATACTCACCTCCACGGTCTACAGCGGCATAGTTAAGATCTACCACGTCCTGACCTTTTCTGCCATAACTCTTAACGATAAATTCCTTCATCTGCTCTATAGCAAGATCTAAAGGAATAACCTTTGTTATGCGGAAGAAAGCCGATTGTAAGATAGTGTTGGTACGTTTGCCCAGCCCTATCTCCTGTGCTATCTTAGTAGCGTTGATGTAATAAACGGTGATATTGTTTTTAGCAAAATAGCGTTTTACCTTGTTAGGAATAAACTTTACGAGCTCCTCACCCTCAAAGATAGTGTTAAGCAAGAAAGTACCGTTCTTACGCAGACCGCGTGTAACATCATACATGTTAAGGTAAGCCTGCACATGACATGCTACAAAGTTAGGCGTCTTGACCTGATAGGTAGAGCGTATGCGCTCATCGCCAAAGCGAAGGTGTGAACAGGTGAAACCTCCCGACTTCTTAGAGTCGTACGAGAAATAAGCCTGACAATACTTATCAGTGTTATCACCTATAATCTTTACAGAGTTTTTATTAGCACCTACCGTACCATCAGCTCCAAGACCATAGAACTTAGCCTCAAAGGTGTTTTCACCACCAAGTGGTATTTCCTCCACCTCAGGTAAAGAGGTAAAGGTAACATCGTCTACAATACCCACAGTGAAATGGTTCTTTGGCTCTGGAAGCTCTAAGTTGTTATATACAGAGATGATGTGTGAAGGTGTGATATCTGCCGACCCTAAGCCGTAACGTCCACCCACTATCAAAGGCTTGATGTCAGCATCGTAGAAAGCCGACTTGATGTCTAAGTATAAAGGTTCGCCCTCTGCACCCGGCTCTTTAGTACGGTCGAGCACCGAAATGCGCTTAACAGTCTTAGGAACAGCTGCAAAAAGATGCTTCTTAGAGAAAGGACGGAACAAGTGTACCGCAACCATTCCCACCTTCTTGCCCTGCTTTAAAAGGTAGTCTATAGCCTCTTTAGCAGCCTCAGTGGCAGAACCCATGAGGATAATGATGTTTTCGGCGTCCTCAGCTCCATAGTAATCGAAGAGATGATGCTCACGACCTGTTATCTTAGATATCTCGCCCAAGAAATGTTCTACTATCTCTGGAACGCTGTTATAATACTTATTGCTTGCCTCACGGTGAGTGAAGAAGGTCTCAGGGTTTTCTGCTGTACCACGTGTTACTGGGCGTTCTGGGCTCATAGCACGGTCGCGGAAACGCTTAACGTCGTTCATATCGAGTAGTGGACGTATATCTTCCTGATCCATAAGCTCCACCTTCTGATATTCATGAGATGTGCGGAAACCATCAAAGAAATTGATGAAAGGCACCGAAGACCTCAATGCCGACAAATAGCTTACTGCAGAAAGATCCATTACCTCCTGCACAGAGCCAGAACAGAACATGGCAAAACCTGTCTGACGACATGCCATAACGTCCTGATGATCGCCAAAAATACTAAGAGCGTGGCTGGCAAGTGTACGCGCTGTAACGTTGAAAACGCAAGGTAAAAGCTCACCAGCTATCTTATACATGTTAGGGATCATCAACAGAAGACCCTGCGAAGCGGTAAACGTTGTAGTCAAAGCACCAGACTGAAGAGAACCATGCACAGCACCTGCTGCACCGCCTTCAGACTGCATTTCCTGAACACTTACCTCCTGACCCCACAAATTCTTACGTCCCTTAGCCGACCAATCGTCTACATGCTCCGCCATAGGTGAAGAAGGAGTAATAGGATAAATAGCTGCTACCTCTGAGAACATATAGCTCACATGAGCAGCTGCTTCGTTACCATCACAAGTGATAAACTTTTTTACTTTAGCCATTTCTTTTTAATTAAAATGTTTTTTATAATGTTTTTGTTGTTTTATATATTATGGTTTGGCAAAACTTTCTTCGGATTCCATTAATAAAGGAAACCGAAAAGCCATAAAGGCACATTATTGTCTGAACCAATTTCTTCGTTATATTGAGCATAATAAGTCTGGCCATTCATACGCACATTAGCCGTCTTAGCATCGCAAACCCTTATGCTCTTATCGCCGTCTACGATATAAGTACCCGCCTTCTTACTGTCGTTAATAATATGGCTGGACCACAGGTTGTTTACCAAAAATATCTCCATAAGCTCCTGAACGTCGCACTGAATGGGATAAATGGCATGCACCAGATTAGTATTATGAAGCATCAGCTTTGCCGGCTTCTTAGGAAAAGACTGCCCCTGAGGGTAAATGATGTTTATTAAACGGGCATCAGCCAAGTTCTTAATATAATTCATCACAGTAGCCCTACTTGTGTTAATGCTACTTGCCAAACTGCTTATATTGGGTGCTTTAGGGCCTCCTAAAGCCAAAAGGTAAAAAAGATCTTTTATCTTTGTGAGATATTTTAGCTCTATCTGCTTTATTAATAAAATATCCACCTCTATCATCATGTTCATCGTCTTGAGCAAATTCTCCGAGAAATTACGATGCTCTAAGAAAAAAGGATAAAAGCCATGATGTAGATAATCTTGAAAATAAATCAAAGGATTCACCTTTGATAACACCTCTCTTGCTATCGACTCGTGATGAGATAATATCTCTTCTAACGAATAGCTCTTCAATCTTAAGCCAGCCTTTAGGTTAAGATACTCACGGAAAGAAAAACCTAACAAATTATAACTCTTCACTATACCGTTAAGCTCCGGATTCTCTTCCTTTAAGCGCATAACACTGGAACCTGTGAAAACTATCCGCAAAGAAGGATAGCTATCGTAACATTTCCTTAGCTCGGCGCTCCACGAAGGCTGCTTAAAAACCTGATCGATGAGCAACGTCTTACCACCATTACGATAAAACTCACCAGCAAAATCGGCTATGCCCCTACCCTGAAAATAAAAGTTGTTCATATTAATGTAAAGACATTGACGATCTAAAGCTCCGTATCTCTCCTTAGCATACTGCAGTAAGAACGTTGTCTTGCCCACACCGCGCGTACCTTTAATGCCTATTAGACGGTCGTTCCAGTCGATCTCGTCCATAAGAGCTCGGCGCACAGGGGCATTCACATGTTCTACCAAATAGGTATGTGTACGAAAGAAAGTATCCATTGCTTACCTTTGCTTTATAATTTGCATTGCAAAGGTAATATTATTTTCTATTATTTGCAAACTCTACTTTACAAAAAATATTATTTTTAATCTTTTATTTTTGCGCAAGACATTACTTTCTATTACCTTTGCAAGCCCCAAAGAAAAAAATTAAAATATGATTTTACACATTTTTAATCCAGAGCACGACGCTGCTCTTGCTAACAACGATAAGCACTTTGTAGCATCGCACGCTGCACGGTTATTACGTACAGACCTCGACTTCATGCCCGCTCTCTATGCCAAACCTAACGACTTGGTTTTAGTAAGCGACTATCTTTCGGCTAAGAAGCATCTGAAACAATTGGAAAAGTTTGCCCAGACATATCATCTTGTTACCTTAGACACCTTACAAAACATAAAAAGCGACATAACAGAGATAAGACCTTGGGCTTGGGACAAGGCTATAAAAAACAGTTTAGCTAACGTAGGTATAAGCCAAAAACTTATGCCCACAGACCAAGAGCTAAGCATGATAAGGGACGTTAGCAACAGACAGTTTTCGGCATCTGTGTTAAAAGCACTAAAACGCTCGCTAAACCTTCCTAACATAGTGGGAGAAGCCGTATATGTAAACAACATGAAAGAGCTTACACTATATGTGAAATACTATAAAAAAGCCATCTTAAAAGCACCTTGGAGCTGCAGCGGGCGAGGCATAAGATACATTGACTCTTTACAAGACGCATACACCACTAACTGGGCACACAACATTATAAGAAAGCAAGGAGGAGTGATGATAGAGCCTTTCTATAGCAGGGTGAAAGACTTTGGTATGGAGTTTTATGCCTATATGAGCACGGTAGACTTTCAGGGAATATCGCTCTTTAACACCACAAACGGTGCTTACTCGGGCAATCTTATACAAAGCGAGGACTACAAGCTATCTGTGCTTGCTAAATATATTAACCCCGATGAGATAATACTTATAAAAAACAAGCTCGAAATGCTACTACGACAATACATAGCTAAACGCTACACAGGACCTTTAGGAGTGGATATGATGATAGTAGCTGACGAAAAACACAAAAAAGCTAAGAAACCATCGTTCTTTATACACCCTATGGTGGAAATAAACATGAGGTGTACCATGGGACACGTTGCTCTAAAACTATCTAAAACGCCTGAAGCTATAGGAAAGATAATGCTCACTGAGTATGACGGGTCGCACTATCATCTGCGCCTAAGCCAGCATAACACCGAGCTATTCTCTTTATAACACCAAACTATACAACGCTAAAGGCTAAAGGAAAACAGCTAAGAGATAAAAGGAAACTCTCTTTTTACCTTATAAAAATATAACTCCTAAAACTACTAAGATAGCCATTATGATAAGAACGACTAACAAGCCACGCTTTAAAAACAGCCTACGCTTTCTTCTCTCAGAATGTATCTTACTACTAAACTCTGTGTACTGGTTATGCTTTGCCATACGTGCAGATTGTTTTTAGTTAAAGCATCACAACATAATGCCTATTTATATTATTAAAGAACTTAAAAAGAATAACTATTGCAAAAGTACAAAATATTATAAAAAAGACGAGGAGGTGTTTACCTTTTTTTACACTATCGTGTATTGCCCTCCCCGGTTTTTTAATTATTTTAACCTACAAAATCAGCCACACCCCTACCCTTTCTTTAGGTAAGCGTGTGGCTGACAGCTTATAAAGACATGCTCTTCTTTAGCTATAGGCTTACTTTAAGCCATGCTATGCGGCAGCAAAAATCCATTCGTATATGCCACTGCACACACCAAAGAGCAAGATACCTACCATGCAAACGGCTAAAGCCATCTTGGTATTGTTATCGCTCTTAAAGGTTGGTAATGGGCTATCTGTACGAACAATGTACATAGCCTTAACAATCTTAAGATAATAGTACAGCGAGATAACCGTGTTTAGCAAGGCTATGAACACCACTGCGTATGCCCATGCGCCCATAGTAGTTTGCACAGAAGCCCCCTTAACGCCTGCCATAAAGACAAAAAACTTAGAGAACATACCTGCAAAAGGCGGAATACCAGCTAAAGAGAACATAGCCAAAGTCATTAGTAACGACAGGCGTGGATTAGTTTTATAGAAGCCATTATAGTCGTCTATCTCTGTTTTGCCTCCGTTATTCTGTTCTACTACAGACACTATGGTAAAGACAGCCATGTTAGCAGCAACATATATAAGCACATAGTAAGTAAGCGCACTTATAGAGCTTGCCCAGTCAGTGCCTATAGCTGCAAGGATAATATACCCTGCCTGCGAGATAGAACTAAATGCCATAAAGCGTTTTAGCTCACTCTGTCTCACAGCAAAGAGGTTAGCCACCGTAATAGAAAGCACTATGACAATCATTAAAAGCACATGCCAGTAAGTCATCATGCTACCAAAGACATGGAACAAGATGCTTAGCAAGGTAAAGGCAGCTGCTCCTTTAGAGATAACACTGAGGTATCCCGTTACTGTAGTAGGCGCTCCCTGATAGGTATCGGCAGTCCAAAAGTGGAAAGGCACTAAAGATATTTTAAAACCAAGCCCACTGAAGAAGAACACCAGCCCTGCCACTGTCAGGAAGTTAGGGGTTATCTTTGCAGCAACATCGCCAAAGTATAACGTGCCATAAGCAGCGTAAAGCATACTTATACCATACAGCATCACACCGCTTGAGAAGGTAGCCGTAAGGATAAACTTTGCTGCACCTTCAGCCGAATTGTTACGTTTCTCATCGAAAGCCACCATGCAAGCCAAAGGCACTGATGCCATTTCTAAACCTAAGAAGAACATTAGGAAATGGCCCGCACTCATCATTACAAACATTCCCAATAAGGTGGAAGCAGTGATAAGGTAAAACTCGCCTTCCTTACCGCTCTTCTTAGCCCACTGAGAGCTTTGCAAAAACACTATAAACGTGCCCAGTGAAAGTATTGCCTTCATAACGTTTACAGCTCCCGAAGTAGTGTACATTCCCCCGAAAGCCATCGTAGGCTCTAAGGGTAGCAAGCATACTATAGTGTTAAGCAACAACAGTACACAGGCAAGCGGGTTGAGCCACTTACGCTCTTGCGACTTAGCCGACACAAAATCGGCAACAAACAAAATCACCAAGACAGCTACAAGGCTTGCCTCTGGTATCATCTTATAAAATTCTGTATAATTCATTTTGCTATAATCTTATAAGTTACCTATTGTTGGAACATACTCTATGATATGGCTAAAGATAGGTGCTACACCGCTGATGATTATCTTTTCGAAGATGATAGGGAACATTCCCAGCCCGGCTACGCAAAAGATAAGTCCGCCAATGGCTAAACGTTCGTCCCAAGAAGCATCGTGTAGCTTAAAGAACTTGTCGTTAGCCACTTTCTGAAACAATATCTTACCCACTACACGCAAGATGTAAACGGCAGTAATCACTATCGCCGTACAAGCCACTATGGTAGCTACACGGTGGAACATACCTGCGTTATGGAACGAACCCACAAAGATAGTCATCTCAGCCACAAAGCCCGAGAAGCCCGGAAGACCAAGGTTAGCCAGTCCGGCTATAACATACGACACAGCAAGGAAGGGTATTACCTTCATTAATCCGCCAAGATAGCGCACATCTCGCGTGCCAGCACGGTGGTATATCATACCTATACATGCAAAGAACAGGGCAGTCATAAGTCCGTGAGACAACATCTGAAGAATAGCTCCCGTTATGGAAGTCTGGGTAGTCATGACAAGCGCAAAGAGCACCATACCACAGTGAGAAACAGAGGAATAGGCGTTGATATACTTTAAGTCGGTCTGCACACAAGCCGAAAGCGCACCATATACTATAGATATAGTGGTAAGGACTAAGAACACTGGAGCCCATACCGTCAAGGCATCAGGCATTAAGAACATAGCTATACGCAAGCAGCCATACCCTCCGAGCTTCATCAAAACACCTGCATGGAGCATAGACACTGCCGTAGGGGCAGAGGCATGACCATCTGGCGACCATGTATGGAAGGGGAATAAAGCACCAAGCACACCAAAACCTATAAAGACAAATGGGAAAAAGATGTTCTGCATCTTCACCGGCATGGCGTGCATCTTAGCAAGCTCAAGGACATTCATCGTAGAAGAGCCACTAAAATAGTAAATACCCAGAATACCTAATATTATAAGAGCAGAACCTCCCATAAGCATAAGGGTAAGTTTCATAGCAGAATACTCCTTAGCCCCAGTACCCCAAACACCTATTAACAAATACATAGGTATCAAAGCTACCTCATAAAACATAAACATGGTAAACATATCTATAGATATAAAGAAGCCAAACACACCTATAGAAAGGAGTACGAACCAAAGGAAATATTCCTTTTTCATAGGTTCCTGCTGCCAAGAGGCAAAGGTACCTGTGAAAACTATCACCGCAGAAAGCAATATCATTACCACTGAAATGCCATCTACACCAACGGCAAAAGCTATGTTGAGAGGTTTAAACCACATAGCAGAAGCAGAAAGCAACATACTACCTGTATTACCTGCCTCACGCTGTTGTATGAAATAAACGGTAAGCCATATAGCTCCCACTAATAACAGTGAAGAACCAGCTACCATAACGCCACGCACCTGATTGTCGTTCTTGGCAACCCAAAGCCCCAAAAGCATCAAGACGGGGATTATTACGAATAATGTTAATATCCAACTCATTTTTTTATATCAAGCAAAGTAATACTAATGTTAAAGCGATAGTACCTGTTAAGAACCATATTACATATTGGCGCACATCGCCACTCTGCCAAGAGCGTATAGACTCTCCTGCCTCGTTGGCACCCCAAGCCATAAAATTGAATGTGCCATCTATAACACGACGATCGAACCAAGCAATAGGAATAGAGAAGAAACGGAATACTATCTTATGTGTGAAAAACTGCCATGCACTGTCTATATAAAACCTGTTTAATGCCGCTCTATGAAGACTTGGCATAGCACGCTGCAACGCATCGGCAACGGGCTGCTTCTTACCCATATACATAAAGGTAGCTAAAGCAATGCCGATAACAGCTGCTACGATACTTGTGGTGGCTATACCTGCATCGATATGTATATCGTAGCGCAAGCCATTAGCACTTACGAAACGCCCAAAGGGTATCAAGCCTGCCACACAAGAGATGATAGCCAAGAACACAAGCGGACCCCACATAACAAAAGGCACCTCCTGAGGACGACGACGATGCTCCGGATCTAACTCATAATAAGACTGACCCCAGAAGATAACATAATAAAGACGGAACATATAAAACGCCGTCATACCTGCTACAAGCGTCATTATCCACTTCAATGCCTGACCCTCAGCACCGGGGAGAGCATTACAAGCTGATATAATCTCGTCCTTTGAGAAGAAACCTGCAAAGGGAGGAATACCAGATATGGCAAGGCAGCCTATCAGGAAGCAAATGTTTGTAATGGGCATATACTTATGCAGACCGCCCATGTACTCCTTAAAGTTGCTACCTATAATAACTATTATTGCTCCAGAACATAAGAAGAGCAACGCCTTAAACATAGCGTGGGTAAACAAATGGAACATTGCTGCCATATAGCCTAACCCTCCATGATGTAAAAACTCTGCCGAAGAGAAGCTGCCCTGCTTACTATCGTAGAAGCAAACCCCTAAGGCTACAAGCATATAAGCTATCTGAGAAATAGTAGAAAACGCCAAGCCTCGCTTAATATCTTTCTGCGCACAAGCCACGGCTGCTGCATAGAAAGCTGTAAAAGCAGCTATCCAGGCTATCCAGTGAAGCTGCTCTTGAGCACCAAACTGTAAGTAGATGGGCAGCAAAGACGCTACCTGAAACACACCAGCCACAACCATCGTTGCCGCATGGATTAAAGCCGAAACAGGGGTAGGACCCTCCATAGCATCGGGAAGCCATATATGTAATGGGAACATAGCCGACTTACCTGCACCACCGATAAACATCAGAAACAACGCCGTAGGTATTGCCCATGATGTAGAAGGGTTAGCAGCTAAAGAAGCGAGCTTACCTACAAGATGAGGATTTACCGATAAGTCGTAATTGAAAGTACCTACATAGAAACTGAAAAACAATATTCCTATAAGGAAAAACAAATCGGCAAAACGCGTTACTATAAACGCCTTCTTACTGGCATGTACCGCTGTATGCTTTGGATAATAAAAGCCTATCAACAGATAAGAGCACACACCCACAAGCTCCCAGAAGAGATACATCTGGAAGATGTTAGTAGCTACCACCAAGCCTAACATAGAACAGGTAAACATAGATAGGTAAGCGTAGAAACGCTGGAAACCATGCTCATACTCCTCAAACTCATATTTCTCGCCTCGCTCTGCCATATAGCCAAACGAATAGATATGTACCATGAAGCTAACCGTGGTGATAACAACAAGCATCATCACGCTGATAGGGCTCAAGCGGAAACCTATATTAAAGGTTAGAAGATCTGTAAACTTTAGCCAGGTGAGGTTAAACACCGTTATTGTGGGGTAAGCACCCTGACCACCGTCAAGCCTACCATTAACAACCTTAAAGACCTCGCCCATGGCTGTAAACTCTCCCGTATAGAAGAAGTAACGATAAGCTGTATAAAGACTCAAGGCAAACAACACACCCAGCATGCAAGTGCCTGCAATACCTGCCACTTTCTTAGGCATCTTCATTCCTGTTAGTCCTAATACTAAAAAGCTTAGGAAGGGAAGAAGGAGTATTAAAAATGCGTAATCGAACATAATCTTTTTTTATAATTTCATGTTTTCAATACTGTTCACCTGATCGTTATGGAAATGGCGGTAAACATTAATAATTATAGCAAGTGCCACGGCTGTTTCGGCAGCACTGACACCTATGGAAAACAGTGTGAAGAACATGCCCTCAAAACCACTGGGATAAAGCAAACGGTTAAAAGCAGCAAAGTTGATATCAACACTATTTAATACTAACTCGATAGAGATAAGCATCGCAACAAGGTTACGACGGGTAACAAAACCAAATACCCCAATAAAAAACAGTATTCCGCTAAGTAGGAAAAAATATTGTACTGGTATCATTCTAAGCCTCCTTTTTGTTTTTTTTATTTAATATAACCAGCCCGCCTATGATACAAGCCAGTAAGAAGAGCGATATAAACTCGAAGGGCAACACATACCCATACTTATCCGCACTCATAAGCGTTGTGCCTATCTTCTGCATTGGCACCTCGCCTTTTACCGATGAAGACACTACAGCATTTAGTAGCTCGTTCTTTAAAAACACAGCTGCCACTACCACAAAGCCTACCACGGCAAGCCCAGCGGCTAAGAACGTACGCTTACCGAGCCAACGCTCTGACAAGCCACGAAGGGTCTGCTTATTAACAAGGTGAATGGCAAAAACATATACCATAGTAATGCCACCGGCATAAATGCTTATCTGCACCGTACCAAGGAAGGTATAGTCGAGCAAAAAATACATTCCTGCCACACCAAACAACACAAACAACAACGCCGTTGCTGCACGCATAATCCTACTGGTTAGCACCGAGAAAAAGGCTGCTGCCAATATTACTACGGCTAAAACCGCAAACATAATAATCTGTGCCATAGGGCTTATTTCTTTTTGGTATTAAAGGTTCCTACTTCCCAGTCGGCTCCGCCATCAATGATATTAGGCAAAGACCCTCCGGTATAAACTTCTTTATCAAGATGAAGAACGAGCTTAGAACGGTCGAAAACAGCATTCTCAAAGTCGTTTGTAAACTCGATAGCACCGAAGCCGCAAGCATTTGTACACAGCTCACAAAACATGCAATCGCCCAAATCGTACTGATAATCGACAAGCTGCTTCTTCTTCCTGCCCTCCTCGTTGGTAACCATCTGCGACAAGATGCGGATAGTTCCGTTAGGGCAAGCT
This sequence comes from Prevotella sp. C0209C1, assembly GCF_056583855.1. Taxonomy (NCBI): domain Bacteria; kingdom Pseudomonadati; phylum Bacteroidota; class Bacteroidia; order Bacteroidales; family Prevotellaceae; genus Prevotella; species Prevotella sp. C0209C1. The sequence goes on from NZ_JBWPJP010000013.1 coordinate 50,879, forward strand.
TTCTCACACATGGTACAAGCAGTACACTTATAGTTGCCTTCCTCATCGCGGATAAACGTCAAACGCCCACGATGGCGTGCAGCAACGTGTAAGGTTGTTTTACGATTCTCTGGATACTGCTCTGTCGACTTTGGTGTGAAATATTCTTTCATCGTAACCTTTAAGCCGGTAGCCAGTGTCTTTAGAGCACTCCCAACCTCACCGAAATATGATTCTTTCTTTTCTTCCATATCTCTTCTTAAGCATTAATAGTAAACGTCCAGCCGAAGGCTACACACACCGTCATTAAGACTAAGATGACCAGCGACAGGGGCATTAAATATTTCCATTCGAGCTTTAAGATCTGGTCTACACGCAGACGAGGGAAAGTCCAGCGCACCCACATAAGCAGGAACACCACTACAAACGTCTTACCCAAGAACCAGACAATGCCCGGAATAAAGTTCATTACACTGTCGAAGCCCTCGATACCTATATTTAAAGGTGCCCAGCCTCCTAAGAAAACTGTAGTGGCAATACCCGAGACTACAAACAGATTAAGATATTCTGCTAAGTAATAAAAGCCAAAACCCATACCAGAATATTCGGTATGGTAACCTGCGGTAAGCTCGCTCTCGGCTTCTGCCAAATCGAAAGGACCACGGTTAGCCTCTGCATTACCTGCTATGCAAAACACCAAGAATGCCAGCAAGGCAGGTATATGTCCCTGTACGATGAGCCACTGCCAAGGACCCGTCTGTGCTTCCACAATACCAGATACCTGCATCGTACCCGTAAGGATAACGGCAGAGATAAGACACAAGCCCAAAGAGAGCTCGTAAGAAATCATCTGCACTGCCCCACGCATAGCCGAAAGCACGGAATACTTGTTATTACTACCCCAACCAGCAAGGAACACCCCTACTACACCTATCGAACTAATAGCTGTAACGAGGAATATACCTACGTTAAAGTCGAGAATGTTAGCACCTTTGTTCCAGGGAAGGAACGAGAATGTACCCACCGAGGCTATAATAACCAAGAAAGGCGCTATAAAATATATCAGCTTATCAGCCTTATCTACTGAGAAGATCTCTTTAATGAGCATCTTCAATACATCGGCAAACACCTGCAATGTGCCCCACCAGCCCACACGCACCGGACCTATACGACACTGGAAGTAAGCACATACCTTACGCTCCATGAAGATAAGCACAATAGCAAGCACAGCATAAGCCGTAAGGATTATCAGCCCCACTACAATACACTCTATCAGGGTAGAGGAAAAATTGCCTAAGCCCAGCGTTACTCTTAGCAAGGCATCAAACCATTTTGTTATAATACTAAAATCGAACATTATATGATTTTATGCTTAATTATTTACTTTTTTTTATACCTCTTTCTTAACGGTCGATGTCTGGAATAACAAAGTCTAAAGCGGCTACGTTGGTAATCAGGTCGGCTACCTTTTCGCCTCTCAACATCTTATCCAAAGCACCCACCAAGGTAAGACCCATAGGGCGGAACTTAACACGATACGGACTCTTATCCCCACGTGAGTCGAGATAACAGCCAAACTCGCCACTGGCACCCTCCACAGAGAAGAACCACTGCCCTTGAGGCACCTTTATTATAGGTCGCTGCTTAATATAGAAATCGCCTTCAGGGATATTATCTATTAGCTGCTCTATGATGTTAAGGCTCTCATAAATCTCTTTTATATGGCAATAGTAACGATCCATAGAGTCGCCATGGGTCAAAACTACCTCTTTAAAGTCCACCTTATCATACATATCGTATGGGTGATGCTTACGAACATCATTTCTCCAGCCTGCTGCACGACCTGCCGGACCCGTTACAGCGTAGCTTATAGAGTCTTCTCGGCTCATATATCCCACCTTCTCCAAACGCTTATGAGTAATGACGTTATCGCCAAAGACGTCGAGATATTCCTGCACCATAGGGCGAAGATACTTGCAGAGCTTCTTCACATTATCTACAAAGTGAGCATCGATATCTGCCTGCAAACCACCTATACGATAGTAGTTTTGTATCAAACGTCCACCGGTAGTCTCCTCCATTACGTTAAGCACATGCTCACGGTCGCGCATACCATAAAGGAAAGCGGTAAGCGCACCAAGGTCTTGAGCCACACATGAGGTATATAGCAAGTGGTTATCTATACGCTGAAGCTCGTCCATAATGGTTCTTATATACTTTATACGGTCTGAAAGCTCCACGCCAAGCCCTTCCTCTATTACACCCACTAAAGCGTGGCGGTGCATCATAGCCGAAAGATAGTTCATACGGTCAGTAAGAGCCAGTGTCTGTGGATAAGAAAACTCCTCACAAAGCTTCTCTATACCACGATGTATATACCCAAGATGGGGATATATGCGCTTAACGGTCTCACCGTCTAAGACTGTTTGCAAACGTAGCACACCATGCATGGCAGGGTGCTGCGGACCAAAGTTTACCACATAATCGTCATCGGTAAAGAGCGAATGCTTTGTAGAAACAAGGTTTCCACTACCATCTAACGACCACTCCAAAGTGGTATCCACCTCTACATCGTCGGTTAAGGTATAAAGGTTTTTTGTAGGATCTTTATCGAAATCCTTACGCAAAGGGTAACCATTACTATAGTCGTTACGCAAAAACAAACGACGCATATCAGGGTGCCCTAAAAACTTAATACCAAAAAAGTCGTACACCTCACGCTCCAGCAGCTCGGCATCTGCCCATAGCTTAATAACAGAAGGAATGACATAATCTTCATCTATCTGCTTAGCTATCTGCTTTACCGATATACGCTCATGAGAAAGAGTGTTCTCAAGAATGTAAATACAGCCTAAGCCCTCTTCCTGACCAAAGTCTTCACCAACAATAGTTACAAGGTAATCGAAATGATTCTCGTTCTTTAATCTTGCCATCTCAAGGGCAAAACTATCAAAGCCAAATTCTTTATTTTCTAATTTCATCTTCCTTATATACCTTATTTATTATTAGTATCCGATGGCTTACTTACAGAGTTAAGCTCATCTATCTCCTTACCAAGCGATTCTACCTGCTGCTTAGTTACAGGCTTATCCACCACGATAGTATCTTTCTTTATAGGCTTAGCCTCTGGAGCCGCAGCCTTCGCTGCTACTGGCTTTCTTACAGGCTTAGCCTTAGAGCCGTTCTCCTCTAACCAAGCTGCCTCACGCTTTTGCTTTATCTCAAGAGGGTCTATGCCCAGCTTATCCTTAAAAATAAGCGTAGCATTACTTACACCAAGCTCACGCTCTGAAGAGGTCTGCTTATGGTTGACACCTCCAAAAAACTTCTCTATCTTTACCTTACGCTGAAGCTGCATCATACCATAGATAATAGCCTCAGGACGAGGAGGACAGCCCGGTATATAAACATCTACAGGGATAATCTCGTCTATACCGCGCATAACATGATAACTATTCTTAAACGGACCTCCTGAAATAGCACAGCCACCCACTGCAATAACATACTTAGGCTCTGCCATCTCATCATACAAACGCTTAAGAGCCGGAGCCATCTTATTAGTAATAGTACCGGCACACATTATAAGGTCTGCCTGACGAGGAGAATTACGAGTTACCTCAAAGCCAAAACGAGAAAAGTCGTAACGAGCACAGCCCACAGACATAAACTCGATACCACAACACGATGTAGCAAAGGTAAGAGACCACAACGAATTACTACGACCCCAGTTTATCAACTGATCCAAATTGCCCAAAACAAGGTTAGTACCACCATCGTTAAGGTCGGCAGCCATCTTGTCAAGAGTTTCGTTGTCCTTCCATTCTTCATAAGGAAGCGATTTTATCCTGGGCTTTCTTATTTCCATTCTAACGCTCCTTTCCGCCAAGCATAAGCAAGGCCAAATACTAATACCAACATAAAGAACCCTATCGTAAATAACGCTAAAGGCCCAAATGACTTAACAACAACCGCCCAAGGATACAGAAACACCGTCTCTACATCGAACATCAGAAAAAGAATGGCAAAGAGGTAATAACCTATACGAACAGGCAGCCAAGACTGACCATACGTAGGAATACCACACTCGAAAGGCTCACCCTTTATCGGACTGTAAGACCGCGGACCTATCAGCTTGGCAATGACATAAGCAGCCACTACCAAAAAAGCTGCAGTTATCAATACGGTAACAAATAGTGTGAAATACATAAATTTATATAGCTATAATTTTTATTTAATAAATTAACCTTGTCTCGATTTCATAACCACCGCAAAGGTAATAATAAATTCTCTAAAGAATAAAAAAAATATAGTAAAAATGTAATATTCACTTTGCAAAAACATTGTCCCTTATACAGCAAAAGGTGATATTTTAATCACTAAAACATCACCTTTTAAGGTGTAAAACATCACCTTTTACTCTATAAAAGGTCATCTTTCTTATGCACCTTCTGTGTTATCAAGATATTCAAAACAAACTTTTATCCCTTACACAAACATATACATACGAACATCTCTCCTCTCTAAAAGAGAACACCATAAAGCACTGACACTTTAAAAGACCTGAACATCATTTGCGAGATAACCTAAGCGATGCTTTATGGTAGGTGCCAAAGTTAAGAAAAAACTTTTATATAAACAAGAAAAAACTTTCTTTTTTATTATTTTTCTTCTTTTCCTTTATAGACAACAAGAAAAACAGTACCTTTGCACACAAAGTAATTAAATAATAAGCATTTAGATAATAAAAAATGATTACATTATCAAATATCGCAATCCAATTTGGTAAAAGAGTATTATACAAAGACGTAAACATAAAGTTTACCCGTGGTAACATCTATGGAGTAATAGGAGCCAACGGAGCAGGAAAATCGACACTACTAAAAGCTATCTCTGGAGAATTAGAACCTAACAAAGGAACTATAGAGTTAGGAACGGGAGAAAGATTGTCGGTATTGGAACAAGACCACTTTAAATACGACAGCTTTAACGTTATGGACACCGTACTCATGGGACACAGCAAGCTCTGGGATAACATGAAAGAAAGAGAAGCACTATACGCTAAAGAAGAAATGAGCGAGGAAGACGGTAACAGAGCGGCAGACTTAGAACTCAAATTCGCTGAAATGAACGGCTGGGAAGCTGAAAGCGAAGCGGCACAGCTATTACAACACTTAGGCATAAACGAAGATTTGCACACTAAGGAAATGGCACAGCTTTCTAACAACGAAAAGGTTAGAGTAATGTTAGCTAAAGCACTCTTTGGCAAACCTGAAAACCTTTTACTCGATGAGCCTACAAACGACCTCGACTTAGACACCGTGGAATGGCTCGAAGATTATCTCGCTGACATTGACGATAACCAAACAGTACTCGTAGTTTCACACGACAGACATTTCCTTGACACTGTAAGCACACAGACCATAGACATCGACTTTGGGAAAGTAACCGTCTTCGCAGGAAACTACTCCTTCTGGTACGAAAGCTCACAACTCGCACTAAGACAAGCACAAAACCAAAAACTAAAAGCTGAAGAAAAAAAGAAACAGCTCGAAGAGTTTATAAGAAGATTCTCTGCCAATGTGGCTAAAAGCAAACAAACCACATCAAGAAAGAAAATGCTCGAAAGACTTAACGTAGAAGAAATAAGACCGTCAAGCAGAAAATACCCCGGAATAATATTCCAGATGGAAAGAGAACCGGGTAACCAAATTCTACAGGTAAACGACCTTAAAGCCGTAGAACCTGACGGGACTGTACTCTTCGACCACGTAGACCTCAACATAGAAAAAGGACAAAAAGTAGTCTTCATATCACACAACCCTAAAGCCATGACGGCATTCTTCGAAATAATAAACGGTAACAGAACACCCGATGCCGGACAATATAACTGGGGAGTAACCATAACCACAGCATATCTACCTTTAGATAACACCGAATTCTTTTCTTCAGAACTTAACCTCGTAGACTGGCTTTCACAATACGGACCAGGCAACGAAGTGGTTATGAAAGGGTATCTTGGAAGAATGCTTTTCAGACAGGAAGAAGTGGAAAAACAAGTGAAAATACTCTCCGGAGGAGAAAAAATGAGGTGCATGATAGCAAGAATGCAGCTACAAAACGCTAACTGCCTTATCTTAGACACACCCACTAACCACCTCGACTTGGAAAGCATACAAGCCTTTAACAACAACCTCATCAGCTTTAAAGGAAATATCCTCTTTAGCTCACACGACCATGCTTTCATCGATTCTATTGCTAACAGAGTCATTGAGCTTACTCCTAAAGGGACCATTGACAAACTTATGCCATACGATGAATACATACACGATGACAAACTAAAAGAAAAAAGAAACGCAATGTACCAATAAGAAATGAGCTTTTATATATAAAACTATTCTTTTGGCACATAATTTGCTTTACTTACAAAAAAAACAATTACATAAAATGAAAGCAAAAAAAAATAACAAAAACATAAACAACAATACTCAAGAGCAAGAAAAAAATGCTCAAAGTACTCTGGAAAATGAAGCTCAAGAAGATGTTAAGCAGCAGGATAATGAGCAGCAACACAGTCAAGAAGAAAGTAGTGAGCAAGAAGAAAAGGTAGACCCTACTGCAAAAGCACAGCAAGAGGCTGAACAGTGGAAAGATAAGTACATACGATTAGTAGCTGAATTTGATAACTACAAAAAACGTACTCTCAAAGAAAAAAGCGAACTTATCATAAATGGTAGCGAAAAGACTATCAATGCCGTACTGCCTATCTTAGACGATTTTGAACGAGCATTATCTGACAATACCGAGGACCCTAACTCGATAAAAGAAGGATTTAACCTTATATATAAGAAGTTTGTCGAAACTCTAAAGAAAATAGGTGTACAGAAAATCGATACCGATAATGCCGATTTTAACGTCGATTACCACGAAGCTATAGCTATGGTGCCAGGAATGGGAGACGAGAAAAAAGGTAAAATAATAGATTGTGTACAAACAGGATATACGCTTAACGATAAAGTTATACGCCACGCCAAAGTGGCTGTAGGGCAATAAAAAAAAGCTCGAAAGAGAAATAAAAGAAAATGGCAAAAAGAGATTACTACGAAGTACTTGGGGTAAGCAAAGACGCCTCAGAAGATGAAATAAAAAAGGCTTATAGAAAGTTAGCTATTAAATATCACCCTGATCGTAACCCTGATGATACTCAGGCTGAAGAAAAATTTAAAGAAGCTGCCGAAGCATACGATGTTTTACACGATCCACAAAAAAGGCAACAGTACGATCAGTTTGGGTTTAACTCACCCGGAGGATTCTCATCAGGTGGATTCTCATCAGGTGGATTCTCTGTAGACGACATCTTTTCTGCCTTTGGAGATATTTTTGGTGGGCATCAAGGCTTTAGCGGATTCTCATCAGGTGGAGCTCAAAGGCGACAACATGGCACAGATATGCGCCTTAAAGTAAGGCTTACCCTACAAGAAATAGCCACTGGCGTTAAAAAGAAGTTTAAAGTGCGCAAAGACGTAGTGTGCCAACACTGTCATGGTACAGGAGCAGAGGGAAATAGCAAGCCAATAACTTGCCCTAACTGCCATGGCTCGGGCATGGAAGTACGTACACAACAGTCTATGTTTGGCATAATACAGACACAAGGTCCTTGCCATGTCTGTGGAGGAGAAGGCACTATAATAAAAGACAAATGTAAATGTTGCAATGGAGAAGGCATCGTAAAAGGCGAAGAAGTGGTAGAAATTAACATACCAGCAGGAGTAGCTGAAGGCATGGTGCTCAACGTTGCAGGAAAAGGTAATGCCGGAAAACGAAATGGAGTAAATGGAGATATTCATGTATATATAGAAGAAGAGGAAAACGATACCTTCCTTAGAGATGGACAAAACATCATTTACAACCTTCTCTTAGATATTCCTACAGCTACCTTAGGAGGACAAGTAGAGATACCTACCATAGAAGGAAAAAACGTAAGGATAACCATAGAACCCGGAACACAACCCGGAAAAACTCTTCGCCTACGAGGAAAAGGGTTACCTGCTGTACAAGGATACGGCTCTGGAATAGGAGACCTTATCGTACACACAAGCGTGTATATACCAAAAGAACTAAGCAAGTCGGAGAAAAAAGCAATGGAAGAATTTGCTAAAAGCGACAATTTTAAAGGAGATAAAGCCACAAAACACTCTATCTTCGAAAGCTTTAAAAAATTATTTAGCTAAATAAGAGCTAGTGTTACTAGTTGTACTAGTTCTACTAGTTTTACTAGTTCTACTAGTTCTGCTAGTTCCACTAGTTCTGCTAGTTCTGCTAGTTCCACTAGTCCCACTAGCCCCACTACCCCCACCACTTATCATGAACTACCAAGAAACTATACAATATCTTTTTAACAGCACGCCTGTCTTTGAGCATGTTGGTGCACAAGCATACAAAGAAGGACTATCTAACACACACCTGTTAGATAAACACTTTAACCACCCACATACCCGCTTTAAAACCATTCATATAGCAGGAACAAACGGGAAAGGCTCATGCTCACACACTCTTGCAGCTATACTGCAAGAAGAAGGATACAAGGTAGGGCTATATACAAGTCCGCATCTTATAGACTTTCGTGAACGCATACGCATAAACGGCAAAATGATACCAAAAGAATATGTTATCAATTTTGTTGCTAACGAACGCCATTTCTTCGAACCTCTACACCCTTCATTCTTCGAACTCACCACTGCACTTGCCTTTAAATACTTCGCCGAAGAACAAGTAGACATCGCTGTTATAGAAGTGGGATTAGGTGGAAGGCTCGATTGCACTAATATTATCACACCTATACTATCCATTATCACAAACATATCCTTAGATCACACACAGTTTCTTGGAAACACTTTAGAAAAAATAGCATTCGAAAAAGCTGGTATCATAAAGCATAACATACCTGTTATAATAGGTGAAACAGTAAAAGAAACTAAAGACGTCTTTCTACAAACTGCTGAAAAAATGGAAGCACCCATAACTTTTGCCCAAGACAAAATACTCTTCCAACCCACACCTAAACACGATGAAAAAGGAATACATTACCACGACACACCTTTCGGAGATATTATAGGAGAACTAACAGGACTATATCAACAAAAAAACACTAACACACTGCTTTATGCATGCCTAAAACTACAACAATTAGGTATTCACCTTAACAAAGAAAACATCATCAAAGGTTTTGCTAACGTTACCACTAACACCTCACTCATGGGACGATGGCAAACAATATGCCTATCTCCACTAACCATCTGCGACACCGGACACAACATAGGGGGCTGGAAATATCTTGCAGAACAGATAAAAAACACACATGCAAAAGAAAAACACATCGTCTTTGGTATGGTAGATGATAAAGACCTGCACACTGTTTTAACATTATTACCTAAAGACGCACACTACTACTGGACACAACCTTCCACACACAGAGCATTCCCTGTAGAAAAAGTAGCATCAGAAGCACTGACCTTACGACTTAAAGGCACTACCTTTCACGATGTCTTCACAGCATATAAAGCAGCTAAAAAAGCTGCACAGAACACCGATTTTATCTTTATAGGAGGCTCAAGCTACGTTGTTGCCGACCTCTTAAAACACCTACAACCACTCCCCCAACCTAAAAACACCTGACCAAAAGCCTATATCTAAAACAAACTCTTTTCTAAACAAGACTTTTTATATCGTAAAAAATGTATATTCTACATACCAAAAGAACATTTTTTCTTACCTTTGCACCACAACTTTGAATGCTATTATAGCACATACAAAGGCAAAAACATATTATTTTTATTATTTTTATACATTAATATTTTAGTTTTTATGAATAACAAGATTAAAAGATTTTCTGTGTTTTTATCTCTACTTATAGTAGTTTTGTGTAGCATCACCCTGCTTACTTCGTGTGATAAAGATATCGAGAAGACGATGAATGCTAAAGTAACCCTTAGAGAAAATGGGGATAGATTTTTTGTAAAGTTTTATCCTGATAATACAAAATCTGAATTTATAGAGATTGATATACCTAAAAGGTTAAACGCACAGACTATAAATCTTACCAAGCAAGGCGATTGGAAAGTAATAGGTTTAGGATTCTATGGAGAAGATGGGCACGTTCCTTTTGAAAAAGGTAGCCAAATATATATTAACAAAATAAGCGACAAACAGATAAAAGTAGCGTTCTCTATAAAGCAATATAACGATGGCAAACTCATAGAAAGATCACAGACTTACGAGGGACCTATCTCGTCTGACTAAAACAAAAAGCAGCAAGCAATAACAAAAAAATCAGCAAATAATAAAACAAAAAGTAGCAAGCTCTCGCCCAGAAAGAAATGGGTGAGGGCTTTTTTTTATAAAAGCATCTTCTATAATGTAAGATGTAGTTAGCATTTTATGGCAAGTAGTGGTTAATTTAATATTGTTTAATACTTAAATGGATTGCAAATCTAAGAATAATTCTGTAACTTTGCATTGTTTCAGGAAAAGAAATACTCTTTTAGAGCGTAAAAGAAGATTTATAATATTCACTTTAATAAATAAAAGTTAAAAGACAATGATTAAAATTGGTATTAACGGTTTCGGTCGTATCGGTCGTTTCGTGTTCCGTGCTACTTGCGAAGCAGCAAATGCAAAAGAAGTTCAGGTTGTAGGTATTAACGACCTTTGCCCAGTAGACTACCTTGCTTATATGTTGAAATATGACACTATGCATGGTAAGTTTGAAGGTTCTATTGAAGCAGATGTAGAAAAGTCTGAGCTTATAGTAAATGGTCAGCACATCCGCGTAACAGCAGAGCGTAACCCAGCAGACTTGAAGTGGGACGCTGTAGGTGCTGAATACGTTGTAGAATCTACAGGTCTTTTCTTAACAAAGGAGAAGTCTCAGGGTCATATCGATGCTGGTGCCAAATATGTAGTAATGTCAGCTCCTTCTAAAGACGATACCCCTATGTTCGTTTGCGGTGTAAACTTTGACAAGTATGTAAAGGGGACACAGTTTGTTTCTAACGCTTCTTGTACTACAAACTGTCTTGCTCCTATCGCTAAGGTGTTGAACGATAAGTTTGGTATTACAGATGGTTTGATGACTACTGTTCACTCTACTACTGCTACACAGAAGACTGTAGATGGTCCTTCTCTAAAGGATTGGCGTGGTGGTCGTGCTGCTTCTGGCAACATTATCCCTTCTTCTACTGGTGCTGCTAAGGCTGTAGGTAAGGTTATCCCTGAGCTAAACGGTAAGCTAACAGGTATGTCTATGCGTGTTCCTACATTAGATGTTTCTGTTGTTGACCTTACTGTAAACCTCGCAAAGGCTGCTACATACGCTGAAATATGCGACGCTATGAAGGCTGCTTCTGAAGGTGAGCTAAAGGGTGTATTAGGTTACACTGAAGACGCTGTAGTTTCTTCTGACTTCCTTGGCGATCCTCGCACATCTATCTTCGATGCTAAGGCTGGTATAGCTTTGACAGATACTTTTGTTAAGGTTGTTTCTTGGTACGACAACGAGATTGGTTACTCACACAAGGTAGTAGAGCTAATCAAGCACATGGCAAAGGTTAACGCTTAAAAATATATTTTATAAGCATTAAAAAAATGTCCTTTTAGCTCATAAGAGCTATAAGATACTTTAGATAAGAAAGCCGCCACAGCAGCATAGCTGGGCGGCTCTTTTATTATAAAAACATAATAACAAAAACAATACGAAAATCTCTTTTTAAGCATTGCTTAAACCGTGTTTTTTTAATATCTATCTATATGATAACTATAATAGGACCTACAGCATCAGGAAAGACTGCTCTTGCCACAACACTGGCATATACCTTAGGAAGCGAAATAATATCTGCCGACTCACGACAGGTATACCGAGGCATGACTATAGGCACTGGTAAAGACCTTGGAGAATATACCGTAAACGAAAAAAAAATACCATACCACCTCATAGATATATGTGATGCGGGAGAAAAATATAACCTCTTTGAATATCAAAGAGATTTCATTAAAACATACAACCTCATAACAAAACGACACATAGAACCTATTCTATGCGGAGGAACAGGACTATACATAGAAGCTGTACTGAAAGGCTACCAGCTCGCTGATGTACCACAAAACCCCACTTTAAGAAAAGAACTCGAAGGGAAATCGCTCAAAGAACTTACACTAATACTTACACAGCTGAAAGAAAAAAACCTATCTAACATGCACAATAATACCGATGTAGACTCCTGTAAACGTGCCATCAGAGCCATAGAAATAGAAACCTATAACCTTGAACACACCATAGAAAAACGCAAGCCAGCACCCATAAAATCGCTTATCATAGGTGTAGACATTGACAGAGAAGAAAGAAGAAAGAAAATAACCCTACGACTTAAACAACGCTTACAACAAGGAATGATAGAAGAAGTAGAAGGACTACTACATAAAGGTATCAACCCTGAAGACCTTATATATTACGGACTGGAATACAAATACATCACAGAATATATCATAGGAAAACGAAACTACGATGATATGTTTAAACACTTGGAAATAGCTATACACCAATTCGCTAAAAGACAAATGACTTGGTTCAGAGGAATGGAACGAAGAGGATTTGAAATACACTGGATAAAAGCATCATGGCAACGCAAAAAACAAATAGAAACAATACTGAAACTTAAAGAATCATCTATATAAACACCATATAAAAAACGCTAACCTTAAACACAAAAAATATTTCTCCGTGAGCATAAACACACGGAGAAAACTTTTTTTTCTACACTAAAAAACTAAAAACTAAAGAACTATAAACCCCCTACCCTATACTTTTCTTACAACAGACTCTCACCAAAAATGGCATTCTTTATGTCCTGCTCGTGGTCGAAAACAAAACGAGCCACAATAGCACTTAACAGAGCTGTGGAAGGCATCTTTATGCTACTTGCCGACTTTAAACGGTCCAGAACACTCTTTAAATCGCTATCTATATAAACTGTAGCTAACTTTGAGTCGCGCTGCTTATAATCCTTTGCAAGGTCTAAAAACAGCTGCCAGCTATCCTCACCACTATCACGAGCTATAGTATACTCACGAGCTAACTGCTTGCCCTCTGCCTTAGGCAACTTCTTTGCTGCAGGAGCTGTACGATCCTTAACTATCTCGCCATGCTCATTACGCACTGCTGTACGAGTAAAAGAACTCGCTACGTCGCCAGGAACCATAGCTGCCTGCCCTTCAGCACCTTGAGAAGACTCTACTTCTTGCTTTACATTACCGTTATTAAACTCCGTCTTAACCGAAGACTCCTGACCACTCTGAGCCGTATGCACTAAGCCCTGCAAACCTCCAGGAATTATTACCTTTGTCTTTTTCTTTACCATAATATGTCCTCTTTATTGTTTCCTATCTCTTATAACTTTACTCTAAATAACACCACAGGCTTATTTCATCTTCTTTAGCATATAGTCGAAAGCCATCTTAACTGCCTCACGCTGCTGACCAAAAAGCTCAAAAGTGTTTGTGCGCTTAAGACAAGCACGACTGTTTATAGTAGGAGTTACCTTGCCAAACTGCTGAAATATCTCGTCCGTTTCTGCCCACATACGCTGCTCATCACTCGTACCTATACGGGGATCTATACGGTTAGGAACAAAGAATAACTTAGCATGCATCTCTGGATTATGCTCCCTTAAAGCATTGATAACCTGAACGAAAACACCTGTAGAATCGAGAGTCTTATCCTCGTACTCGTAAGGACAAATAATAAAATCGGCACCTACGAAAAGCGGAGCCAAACCGTCTTGAGATATGTTACCCGGAGAATCGAACAACACAAAACCATCTACATCACTCGCACTCTCCACTAACTGCTGCATAAGCTCCGGAGAGTCTACATCAAAATCCTGTATTGTATAAGGCTCCTCCTCACCCTCATACACCTCCATGTCTTTCTTACGCTGCATAAGAATAGTCTTCTGAAGGTCAGTATCTATTAAGCAAACGTCCTTGCCCTTGTAAGACAAATAGTTAGCAAAAAGTATGCAAAGCGTGCTCTTACCTACACCACCCTTTTGATTAGCAAATACTACTTTTACGTTTTCCATTATTTATATATTTATATATTCATATTAAAATATTCTTATATTATAACGTTTATATATTCTTATATTGA